>USJM01000109.1 GCA_900555005.1 uncultured Lachnospiraceae bacterium
ATGCGGAGGATGGCGGTCCCCGTGCGCTGTCGATGGCAAAGGGCTGCATCGTCATGCTGAATCAAACTGTCAGCTCTGACTTGTACAGAAAACTATCTGAGGCAGGCGCTGTGGCGTACCTCACCATCACAGGGACGCCCATTGACGCCGGGCAGGACAGGCTTCCGTCAAGACGGCGGATCAGCCGAAGCGAGGAGAGAACAGTCCCAGGCGCGACGATTCACTGCCAGGATGCATCGATGCTGATCGAAAAGATGGCAGCAGATGCGCCTCAGAAACAGTCTTCACTGCCCGGAAGCAGTAAAAAGACCCGGGCAAGACTGATAGTCAACGGCAGCATCGTTCAGAAAAGCTCGCAGAATGTCTGCGCTTCTGTCAGCGGAAAGACAGACAGAGAGGGCTACGTACTCCTGACCGCTCATTATGATTCTGTACCGGAGGGACCGGGGGCGTATGACAACCTGGCAGCGTGCAGCGTTCTGACAGAGCTGTACAGACGCTTCCGTCTGTGCCCTGCAGCCAGAGAAGTACGATTCGCATGGCTTGGATCTGAAGAACAGGGGATGTTAGGAAGCTATGCCTATGTGCAGCGCCACGAATCGGAGCTTTTGGCGTGTCTGGCAGACATCAACATCGATCTGGCCGGGCAGGCCATCGGATCAGATGTCATCGGCGTGACAGGAAGCGATTCATTTGTATCAGAGATCCGGACATTTCTTGAAGAATATGGAAGTGATGCGGAGGTCAGGCAGAGCGTCTGGTCTGGTGACGCCAACACGTTTGCATGGAAGGGCGTCCCGGCGCTGACATACGACAGAGACGGCTTTGGCATGCATACCTGTCATGATGAGCAGCGATTTTTGTCCGCATGGGAACTCGGGAGAGAAGCGGACCTGATCGAGGCGATGGTGCGGAATCTTGCGGGGAGGGAGATCTCCGCTTCTGAGCGAGAGCTGCCAGAGGAGATGGAACAAGAGCTGAAGAAGTTGTTTTTGAAATACTGAGAACGGGCAGATACGACTGAATCCAACAATCAACGCACTCAACCAAAAGGGTCATGCATCCCTGACAAATGGATGCATGGCCCTTCGTTTGGAATAGGAAAGTTACTCAGAGAAGAATTCGACAATCGTGTGAATGGCGGTGTCCATCAGCTTTGGATTGCGGAAGGGGTGGTCTGCACCCTCGACCGGAACCAGCTCGACCACGTTGTCCTCGCAGAACTTCTCGGAATCGCTGATTGGAACCATCTCATCGGCCGTTCCATGGATGACGATCATGCTGTCCGCCCATTCAAAGTATTCATATTTGCGGACATCGCTCGCTGCCAGTTCGTCAAAGAGGGATTTGTCCACCTGAACTTCCGGTCCAGGCCGATCATCACTTCCTTGCCCTTCTCCAGCTTTTCGAGATCGGTGTCTTTCACATTCTTCAGCATCAGGTCGTACATCCGTATGCCGGGTGCGCGGAGTGCAGTTTTCGCAAATGGATTCCCGATTTCTGCGATGTATTTCAGGGTCAGGTAGCCGCCGAAGCTGACAGAATAATTGAAGAGTGTTTTGGCCTGCAGCGTATTTTTTGCATAGTCGGTGACAAGCGTCAGGTACAGCATGCAGTCCTTCAGTTCCAGCTTTTTCCTTGCGTCCTGTCCATGACAGGGCCAGTCAAACGCGATCACGGCGTCCGCCTTATGCTTTGACAGATACTTTTCCGCAAAACGGGTTATATTTGCAACGTCTTTACTGCTGCCGTATCCGTGCGTGCAGATCACGACACGGTCATGTGTCCGGCTGTCCTCCTCCGTCAGGATACGGCAGCGGACGGAAGCACCATTTTCGTTGATATCAAAGTGTTTTTCTTTCATGAATGCCTGGTCTTTCCTCTAAGATGTATATTTCCGAAAGTGTCCGAGAAGCATTGTAACACAGATTCTGAAGGACATAGAATTTCTTTCGCAAAGCGTTCGAGATTCCTGTTTTGTACCGGGGAGACCAGTTGAAGTTCTTTGGCATCTGAAATATGATCTGTTCAGGACAGATGGACATGCCAGATGAAAGGGCATGTCCCGGGACAGAGACATCCGGCAAACTGGGAGGAAGCGTATGCTGACGTATCATCTGGACACAGGGGCGGGACCGCTTTATAAGCAGCTTTACGATTGTATGAAACAGGATATCGAGGATGGGAAGCTTTCCTCCGGGGAAAAGGTGCCATCAAAACGGACGCTGGCACGAAACCTCGGGATCAGTACGATCACAGTGGAGACTGCCTACAGTCAGCTGATCGGGGAGGGTTATCTGTATACGCTTCCGAAGAAGGGATATTACGTCTCGGACCTTGCCGGCATGCACAGGTTCCGAAGCGGGATGAAGGCTGGCCAGTCTGCAGAAACGGCTGCCGGCCGAACGGGGGCCGGGTGGACAAGCCTTGCAGATGCAAAGGGCGCCGGCATGCTTGCATGTGAAAACGAAGCAGAAGAGGATGAGCCGGCAGGACCTCCGGATGCTGCGTTTGGGGCTGGAAGGGTCCGGTTTGATTTTTCTTCCAATCGGACAGCAGCGGCGGATTTTCCGTTTTCCATCTGGGCAAAATGTATGCGGGAAACGATTTCCATGCGTGAACAGGAGCTGATGGAAGTGTCTCCGAGCGGCGGCGTGGAGGCGCTTCGCCTTGCCGTCGCGGATACCTGGCATCCTTCCGGGGCATGTCGGTCGATCCGGCCCAGATCATCATCGGAGCGGGAACGGAGTATCTGTACACGCTCCTGATCCGTCTGCTGGGTCAGGACAAGGTGTACTGTATTGAAAATCCGGGATACCGGAAGCTTCTGGCAATTTACAAAAGCAGCGGCGCTGTGTGCCGGTTTGCGGATGTCGACAGCCAGGGCATGATTGTCAGGCAGCTGAGGGAAAGCGGCGCCGACATTGCGCACATCAGTCCGACGCACCATTTCCCGACAGGGGTCACAATGCCGGTCAGCAGACGCTACGAAATGCTCGCCTGGGCAGGGGAGTCGGAAGAACGGTATATCATCGAGGATGACTATGACAGCGAATTCAGAATCAAAGGGCATCCGATGCCGTCGCTTCAGAGCATCGACGCCGCCGGAAAAGTGATTTACATGAACACCTTCTCAAAGTCTCTGACCTCAACCATCCGAATCAGCTACATGGTACTGCCGCCCCGGCTGGTCAAAACGTTCTATCAGAAGCTGGGATTTTATTCATGTACCGTCTCAACCTTTGATCAGTATGCCCTGTCAGACTTCATCAGCCAGGGATATTTTGAAAAGCACATCAACCGGATGCGGCTGTCCTATCGCAGAAGAAGGGAGAAGGTGCTTGCGATCACGAAAGCGCTCTTCAAACCTGAGGAGGGCCGAATCATTGAAAATGATTCCGGTCTTCATCTGATTCTGGAGCTTCGAACGGACAGGCCGGAGGACGAGATTCGGAGGGAACTGTTAAAAAAAGGCATCCGGATCAGCAGCGTGGCAGACTATGACATGCGCCACGAAGGCAGATACGGACACCAGTTCATCATCAATTATTCGAGCATGAACATCAGCTTTCTTGAGGAAGCGTACAGAGCGCTTCGAAAGGCGTGCGGTTTCCCTGTATTATGACGGTTTTTTGAAAAGGGCGGTCGAGATATTGAAGGCGTTGTCAGCGCAGCGCTCCAGGTCGGTTGTCATATCGGTGAAGACGATTCCGGCCATCGGATTGCAGTTGCCGTTCATCAGGCGCTGTACATGGTTGTTTGTAATCTGGTCATGGAGCTGATCCACCTGGTTTTCGTTCTCGGAGGCTTCCGGAAGCTTGCGGAAGTTTTCTTCGGAGAAGATGTCTATGCACAGCTCGACGCTGCGGACAACCTTCTCCGAGAGCTTCTGAAGATCGGACTTTCCGGCGGCGGACAGCTTGTCATTCTGTTCATCCAGTTTCTGGCGGAATTCGATGATGTTTTCCGCCTGATCCCCGATGCGCTCGAAGTTCATGGCGATCACCATCAGCTTGGAGGCACGGAAGGCATCCGCGTCGGTGAGGTCAAGCGATCTGGTCTCCATCAGCCTGTCTGAGATCGCCTGACAGAGATAATCGATGATAGACTCGGTATCCTCAACCTGATTCATCAGCTTCTGTGTATTTCCTTCTTCAAAGAAGCACTGGAGCGACAGTTTCAGATTGTCGAGGGTCATTTCCCCCATTCTCCTGCATTCCAGGACCGCCTGCCGGATCTGGACGGAAGGCAGTGTCGATTTCGCGGAATTCAGATACAGCAGCTTCTTGCCTTCCAGCATCCTTGTCTCTTCCGGAAGCCGGGGGATCATCATCTCCGAAAGCCGTACGATCAGTCCCGAAAATGGAGACAGGACCAGTACGGAAAAGATTGCGAAGATCGTGTGCGTGTTTGCGATCTGGCGGCCGATATTGTTCGGGGACAGTCTGCAGATCAGATCCAGAACCTGCGGAAAGATGCCGATGATGGTCAGAAGCAGCGCTGCCCGAAGCAGGTTGAATACGAGGTTCAGCACAGCGGACCGTTTCCCGTTCCGATTCGTGGTCAGACCCGCCAGCAGGTTCGGAGTGACAGAACCGATCGCGGCTCCGATCAGCAGGTATACGGTCGTCTGATAATTCAGAATACCCTGCACGGCAAAGGTCTGAAAGATGACGGTAGACGAAGAGGAGCTCTGCAGAAGAGCTGTGAAGGCTATTCCAAACAGAACAGCCAGGACAGGGTTCGACAAGCCCGAAAGAAACTGCTCAAACTGAGCGCTCTGCGATAACGGTTTGATCGCATCCTTGATCAGGCCGACTCCGACGAACAGCATTCCGAAGCCGAGTATGATCATCCCGACGGATTTTACCCTTTTTCTGGACATAAAGAGGTACACCACGCAGCCGATAAACAGCAGAAGCGGGGCGAATGCTGTCAGGTCGAACGCTGTGATCTGTGCTGTGATGGTTGTCCCGATATTGGCGCCCATGATGACGGCGATGGCTTCCTTCAGATTCATCAGGCCTGAGTTCACGAAGCCGATCACCATCATGTCTGTCGCGGATGAGCTCTGGATCAGAACGGTTACGCCCGTTCCCAGCAGGATACCGCGGACTTTATTGGACGTTGCGTGCTCCAGAATCGTTCGGACTTTGTCTCCGGCGGCGCTCTGAAGGCCGGACGACATGAGCGTCATCCCAAGAAGGAAGAGCCCGACGCCGCCCAGGAGAGCAAAGAAATCGGCAATACTCATAGCACAGTACTCTCTTTTCTGTATGCATTCTATGTAAAAGATATGTAAAGCAGGTAAATTATATGAAGAAATACGTAAGAAACAGGTCACGAATTATCAATAAATTTGCCACAGTATTATTATACTAAAGGCGAAGGTGACAATCAACATCGGGTCTGGCCTTTTGTTTCGTTTTCAATTGGCCGGTCTGGAGCGGCTGATGAAAGCGCGGGGCGTCGTTTTGAAGAGATTGTGAAGATTTCGGAAGGATCCTTGACAGACGGTATGAAACCTTATAGATTAGGCCGCAAAGGGTGCTGAATATCCCTTTGAGGAGCGTGATCTTTATGACAGCTTATTTCAAAAAGCAGATGGATAAGGAGTCGAACAGGAGAATCGCCGCAGATATTTCGGCTTATGGGAAAGAGATCGTTGATTCAGAGCTGTTTCGTCAGGCATTTGCACAGAAACATCATACAAACACGACGGTGGGAGAACACACGCTGAATGTGACGGCTGCTGCGCTTCGTATGTGCTATGCGCTTGAGAAGACCGGACTGAGACTGGACAGAAGAGCAGTGACGATTGGCGCGCTGTGCCATGATCTTGGCATCATCGGTCGTTATGAGAAGTTTGCGAACAATCGTGTCTGCTGCAGACTTCACCCGATTGACTCTGTCAGAATTTCCAGAGAGCTTGTGCCGGAGCTGGACCATAAGACGGAGGAGATTATCCGGTGTCACATGTGGCCGCTCAACGGCTGGATGCCGACGTCAGCGGAGGGATACCTGATCACGGTTGCGGACAAGTACAGCTCCATCCGGGAGCTGCTCTACAGACCGGCGCTGCCGCTGCTTCGGCGTGAGACGGCGGGAATGATTCTCGGGGCCCTTGTCTGCGGCGCTGCCGTTTGACAAGACAGTTCCATGGATGCCCCCTTTTATTGCCGGCCGCTGATCGCTTCAGGGGCGGTGAAATCTTCGACAGAAAGTACCGAAGCGGGTTCACCCCCACAGCCTCCTGACGCGCGGTATGATCAGCCTGTTCAGAAAGCCGGTTACGATGCCGGCGCCAAGCCCGGCGAGCATCAGG
>USJM01000110.1 GCA_900555005.1 uncultured Lachnospiraceae bacterium
TTACATCAGCCGGTGTATTATACCTGCTGGCAGGATATCCGGAGGGTATTCAAGAGAGTTGCCATGTCGAAGGGCGGCTTTACAGGAAAGGGAATCTTTGCGACAACACCCTACCTCGTCGTCCAGAGAAGTGATGGCACTGAGCAGCAGTGCAACTTCAAGATCGAGGCGGAGGTCGACGAGGTCCTGGAGGAGATTCACAAAAGACATCCGGAGATCCCGGTCTACAGTGCGGAGTCTGAGAAAAAGCTGCGGAAGGCAAAGGCGGAGCAGGAAGCCAGGTATCTGAAAAAGCTGCCGGAGGATGCGGCGGCAGTGGTGAGAGAGCTGGAGAAGGCAAAGGCATATCTGCAGCAGGACGAACGCTACAGCAAGCTGATTGTCTTTGCGGCAAAGCAGAAGCGGTCACTGGACGGAACAAAGACGTCTCTGAAGACCTGGCTGCTCTGATTGATGCCGGCTCTGTGGCGCTGATCGCGGCAGGACTGTATCTCCGGATGGCGAAGGGAAACAGCATGGGCATCTATCTCGCCTTGTTCGGGGGTGCATTTATCTTGTCGGTAGCGGCTTCGCAGATTCTGCCGACGCCGCACCGCAACCGGAAGACGGCGCAGGCAGACTGGAAAGAGGCCCTGAGGCAGATGAAGGATTACATCGGAAAGGCAGGGACATTTCCGGTGCCGCCGCAGTACGCGCACCCGGTCGTACTGGACCGTATGATCCGCGTCGTGCGGGAAGGCAGGGCGGCGGACGAGAAGAGCGCGCTGGAGATAGTCAAGAAAGACCTGAAGGCGCTCAACGCCAGTGTGACCGTCTCGCAGCAGGAATATGATGAGGTTGTGACGATCAAGCCGCTGTTCATTGTGAGCAGCTATCAGTGATGATCCATCTGCCGGTGGGCTGCACACCAATGACCCGCGCACCGGCATGGGGAGAAAAGAAGATCCAGGACAGTAAAGGAGAGTCAGCGAATCTATGAAAAGCCTGATGGAGTTTCTGAGGCAGGAGGGAGTCAGCAGCCTGCTGCTGGACCGGGTAGCCGAATACAGAAAGAGATATGACACCATGGAGATTCCGGCGGAAACCAGCCGGCGGATTCCGCAGACGAAGATCCGCTATTACGGAACGGGCGTCTGGGAGAAGGCGGTCGCCGCGCTGCTGAGCGGTGAAAACCTGCTGCTGGCCGGGCCGAAGGCAACAGGGAAGAATGTCCTTGCCGAGAACCTGGCCGAGCTGTTCGGCCGCCCGCTCTGGGACGTCAGCTTTCATGTCAACGTAGACGCCTCCTATCTGATCGGAACCGACACCTACGATGGCAGCAGGGTGACATTTCGCCCCGGTCCGATCTACAATTGTGCGGTTTATGGCGGCTTTGGTGTGCTCGATGAGATCAACATGGCGAGAAATGAAGCGCTGGCGGTTCTTCACGCCGCGCTCGATTTCCGCCACGTGATCGATGTGGCAGGGTACGACCGGATTTCCGTGAGCCCGGCTGCCCGGTTTATCGGAACCATGAACTACGGCTACGCAGGGACGAGAGATCTGAATGAGGCGCTTTGTTCACGCTTCGCGGTTCTGGATATGCCGCTGATTGCGGAACCGGATCTGGAACGGCTGCTGAAGGATGTTTTCCCGGCGATCAAGCCGAAGATCTGCCAGCAGTTCGTCTATCTGTTCTATGAGATTGAGAAGAAGGCGCAGGCGGCGGAGATTTCCGAGCGGGCGCTGGACCTGAGAGGACTGATCGACGCAATCCGGCTGGTGGAAAAGGGAATCAGTTCAGGCGACGCACTGGAGATGTGCATTGTCAACAAGACCTTCGACGCGTATGAGCGCAGGCTTGTGATGGATGTCATCAAAAGCAGGATTCCGACCGATCTGAAGCGGGAGGATGTGTTTGAACAGACGGCAGGACAGGGAGAATGAGCAGTGATCAGACAGCACTATACGGGGAGCAGCCGCCGTGCGGTTAACGTCATATGGAACGCCGCCGGGAGGTACGACTTCGATCCACCATTTCTGGCCTTTTTTCCAAATGGAGACGCGGACGATTACTTCAATCTGGTGATCGGCCTTGCGGCAAAATGGCTGGATCTCGACCGGCTGAACACTTTTTTTGACGGGCTGGGGCTTTCAAACACGGCGCAGGAGGCATCAGCGGTTCTGTGGCTTGGGATTGAAAACTGCGTCTATCAGAAGGAGCTCCCGGACCGCCCCATCCTGACGCAGCTTCGAAGAGAACGGGCAGAAGCCTTTTACGTATACAGTGCGGGACTGTCAAGGCAGCAGATGATGCTCCAGAGCATGAAGGTGTTCGACCAGGAGCAGGCCAGATGGGCAGGCGTGCTCGGCAGGAAGGCGGTGCTTTCTCCGGCTGCCTCAAAGCTGGCGAAGGAACTGTCGTTTTCAGGAGATCTCGATACAGACGGCGTCATCAGGGAAATGGCCAGGATCTGCGAGGAACGGTTTCGGCTCAGGCCCGGACATGGAACGGAGCCGTCCTACAGGAAAATCACGGTCAGAGGGCTTGCAGATGCATTTGCAAGGCGGTTCATGAGAAGAGAGCTCCGGAGCGCGGACCTTCTGATTCTGAGGAAGGGATCCGGAAATGGAGATCAGAAGGGCAGCGTCCAGCTGGGACACCGGATCGGACAGGCGCATACGTCTGGCAGCACGGAGAAGGATCAGGTTTATATCCGGGACTGCTTCGGGCCCTGCCTGTATTCAGACCGGGAGATGCATATTCTTGAAAATGCGCTCTGCACAGGGACAGATGCCGCCTGCAGACTGTGGATTGCGGATGGCAGCGGTTCCAGGTATGGGGGCACTGCTTCAGCAGAAGAGCCAGTCACAAATCATTCTGTGAGGGACGCAGGTGCAGCACAGAACCAGGCAAAGCTTCTTCAGCAGGATCAGGAGAATCAGCGGCTCCGGAATGTCCGGTTTTATCAGGAGCATATCTTCCGGATTCAGGAAAACATCCGCGATCTGACGGCACAGACGGATACGATCTTTGCATCCTATATGCATGATCTGCCGAAGCGGTCGAGGCGGGGAAGAATTGATGCGGAAAAAGCCTGGAGACTTCCGGTTCTGTCGGACCCGGATGTATTCTGGTCGGATTCGGATATCACGGAGTTCTCCGTGACCGTCGATCTGCTGCTTGACGCCTCCCAGTCCCGGATGAACAACCAGGAAATGATCGCATCCCAGGCATATATCATCGCAAAGAGCTTTGAGAGCTGCGGCATCCCGGTCCGGGTCAGTGCATTTCGCTCGCTGCGCGGCTACACAGTCCTGCAGCGGCTGAAGCCATACAGGGATAAAAAGTGCGAGGGGATTTTCCGGTATTATGCCGGGGGCTGGACAGGGATGGTCTGTGCCTGAAGACGATGGATTATCTGATGAAGGATGAGCAGGAGACGATGGCTTCCCAGCGCATTCTGCTGGTGCTCACAGATGCCAGCCCGAATGATTCCATGCAGGTTCCGCCTGATGAGAACCATCTGCTTGCCAGAGAATATGAGGGGGATCTGGCGGTCCAGGACGCGGCGGCGGCTGTCCGACAGCTGCAGCGGGACGGCATCCGGACAGCAGCGATTTTCTTCGGGGCGGCTGCCCATCTTGACAATGTCCACCAGATCTACGGACAGAATTATGTCCGGATCCGCAGCAGCCTGAGCCAGTTCTCGGACGCCGTCGGCGCCCTGCTCAAGAGGGCGCTGGAGGACAGAGGGGTCGCCTGAATGAACCAGGCCAGTGTCTGAACTGGACAGGGGAAGGGCCGCCAGGCGGCAGCTCAGCGGTTTAATTCAGGATATTTCTTCGGGGCGTCCTCCATCATCTGGTCAACGGTCAGGACTTCGGTGACGAGCCCGGCCGCGCGGATGACGTCGAGCGCATGCTCCTTCTCGGACAGCGGGACATTGACGTAGTAGACATCCCGGTCGATCCGGCCCTTTGGTCCCAGGTTCCGGATGTCGAGACCGGCGTATCCGGCCTGTACGATGTTTTCCATCTGGTAGTGACCGGTTCTGCAGCGGATCCCCGCCTCCCTGAGTGCGGTTTTGATCTTCTCGCAGGTTTCCTTATCTCTCTTCCTGAATACAGGAATCTTCTTTTCAAACAGACTCATGTGATGGTTTTCTCCTTTCGTTCAGATGTCCGGACTTGTGCGCGAAGCGGCTGTTTGTCCAAGGGATCCGGATGGATGCCAGCCTGCATCGTGGCCGGTCCGTCGTGGCTGCATGTCCATCTGCCTGAGGCGCCTGGATGGACACCGGCACCTGACTGCCGGACGACTTGTCAGGATACGGGGACGTCTGTTCTGAGTGTAGCACATTCAAGGCGCTGTATGGCGGGAATCTGTGCTATCATCAGGATCACAGACCTGTGATGGAAAAATGACCTGAAATGATAAAAGTTGGTTTGAGACCACAAGAATAACAGTGTACCTTGCCCGTGCGGCACAGTGATGATGTGAGACACGTATGAGTATATCCAACCTTCCTTCCGTATACCTGAATGAGATGAAAAAGATACTTGGCAGTGAGTACGAGGCCTTTCTGGACTCGTACAGTCGTCCCTGCCGCAAGGCGCTTCGGATCAATACGCTGAAGCTGGATGTCAGGGATGCAGCAGCATTTGCCGGGGAATTCGGGAAGAAGACCGGATTCCATCTGACACCGGTCCCGTGGACACAGAATGGATTTTATTATGAAGAGGAAGACCAGCCTTCCCGCCATTCTTTCTACAGTGCGGGACTTTACTATCTGCAGGAGGCCAGCGCGATGGCGCCGGCGCAGATCTTGCCAGTCAGTCCGGGGGAGGCCGTGCTGGATCTCTGTGCGGCACCGGGCGGAAAGGCAACCGAGCTGGGAGCACGCCTTCAGGGGCGGGGTTTTCTGGTGGCAAATGAGATTTCAGCGCCCCGCGCACGCATTCTGATGAAGAATCTCGAGCTGTTTGGCATCCCGAATGCCTGTGTGACAAACACGGAGCCGGCCCGGCTTCTGGAGCCTATCCGGCCTTCTTTGATCGGATCCTGGTGGATGCGCCGTGCTCGGGGGAGGGCATGTTCCGGAAGGACACGGCTTCCGCCCAGGCATGGTATCCCGAGAAGGTGCAGGAGTGCGCCCGCGTGCAACGGGAAATTGTCACACGTGCGGCAGATATGCTCAGGCCGGGCGGCATGATGCTGTATTCGACCTGTACATTCGCGCCGCAGGAAAACGAACTGACTATCCTGCATCTTTTGAAAGAGCGTCCGGAGATGGAGCTGATGGAGATTCCGTACGACGCTTTCCGACAGTATTTTTCTGCGGGAATGAGTCTGGAGCAGCTCGTCCGGCTCGGGTATCTGGATAAAGAGACGGCGGGAGAGCTGAATGCAGACCTCACGCAAACCTGCAGGCTCTGGCCGCATAAAATCGAGGGAGAGGGGCATTTCTGTGCCCTTCTGAGGAAGCGGAAGGCCGGGGAGACACAAAAGGAGCAGCCCGGAGAAGCAGCCTGGGAAGCGGATGAGACGCATGGAGTCGGCAGAGCAGGAAAGACAGACAGGACGTATGGAACAGGCAGAACGGAGAAACGCACAGGGGCGGAACAGTCAGGCAGCCTGAGAAAAACGGACAGGACATATCGAGCGGACAGATCAGGAAAGATGGACGGGACATATCGGGCGGGCAGGCCAGGGAAGGCTGGCAGGAGAGGCGGCGCCGGGAACATGTCCCGGGCAGCGGGGCCGGAGAAACTCCAGACAAACGAAATGCAGATGATTCAGGACTTTGCTGCCGGTTATCTGCAGCAGCCGCAGCCTGCCACAGCAGCGGAGACAGAGACGGGAAACATCTGCTGCAGTCAGGGTGATATGACGCTTCGGGCGGAAGACAAGGCTGCTGCCAGGACGGCTGAGGACAGACTCGCCGTGCTGCTCCGGGAGGAACTGCAGAAAGGCAGGCTGGAGGTGCATGACGGCCAGGTGTACCTGATGCCTGCGGGCGTGGAGAGGGTGCCCGGAATCCCGACTCTGCGGGCAGGTCTGTATCTTGGAGAGTTGAAGAAAAACCGCTTCGAGCCAGCCCAGGAGCTCGCCATGATGCTGCCGGCGGCGCCATTTCCGAGTGGGGGATTGCAGACAGGCGCAGCACAACCATTGCCTGTGGCGGAAGATGTGAAGGAAGATGTTGAAGAACGCTATGTCTGCCTCGATCCGGCGGACGACAGACTCGAACGTTATCTCCACGGAGAGACAATG
>USJM01000111.1 GCA_900555005.1 uncultured Lachnospiraceae bacterium
CTCGGAAGGTGCCCGGCTGGTCTTTCTTCTGCTTTATCCAGGAAGATGCATCGCCGCTTCAAGGGCGGGATTCTGCAAGTCTGATGTCAGACGACCTGGGATGCCTTGTTCTTGATCTTTCTGACATGTGCCTTCATCTTGATCACGGAGATGATAATCAGAACGATGATCGTGACGGCATAGGGGAGCATCATGACCAGGTCAACCGGCGCGTTGGTCAGCTGGAGCTGGTTGGCAATGGCATCGGACACGCCGAACACCATCGCGCACAGCATCGCGCCGATCGGGTTGCCGCGCACCATGGAGGATGCGCACAGGCCGATGTATCCGCGCCCGGCAACCATATTCTTGGTGAATGCCGAGGTGTAGCCCATCGACATGAATACGCCGCCGATCCCGCCGAGCAGTCCGGAGATGGCCCAGGTCAGGAAATATGTCTTTGAGACGGAGATTCCGACCGATTCAGCCGCATTCGGTTCTCGCCGACCGCCCGGATATGGACACCGGTGCGGGATCTCTTGATGAAGATCATCAGGAGGATGGCGGCAAGAATGGCCCCGTAGGTCAGCAGATTCTGGTTATTGAGCATCCTTCCGATGACCGGGACGTTCTTTAAGAACGGAAGCGCAATCTTCGGAAGAGACTGGGACTTGATGGTCATGGCGGAAGTGGACTTGTCACCTGTCACCACATAGAGCATAAAGATGGTTCCGCCGCCCGAGGCGAGGTTGATCGCGATCTGCGCGAGCATGAGATCGGCCTTTCCCTTGACGGTCGCCAGGGCGATCAGAAGGCCTGTGACGACGCCCGCGCAACAGCCTCCGAGAAATCCAAGCCAGACGCTTCCGGTCCAGCCGTTGACCATGACGCCGATCAGGGCGCCCCAGAGCATCATGGACTCCGCTGCCATATTGAACAGCCCGGCTTTCTCACAGATCGCTGCGGACAGTGCCGCAAAGATCAGAGGAGTGGAAAGCCTCAGCACAGAATACAAAAATGATCCGATTTGCAGTGCGCTCATGCCTTCGCCTCCTTTTCCTTCAGACTCTTCTTCGCCGCGCTGAAGATGAGTTTCTTCTTCCAGCCGGACAGGAACATCTCAGCGGCAACCAGGACGATGATGATCCCCTGGATGATCGAGACAAATTCCGGCGGGATCTGCGTCTTGGTCGCAACCAGGCTTGCGCCTGTTCGGATATACGCGATCAGGAACGCGGAGAGCGGAACAAGAACCGGATTCTTCCTCGCGAGCACCGCGATCATCAGACCGTCAAAGCCGTAGCCTGTCAGGCTTTCCCATTTGTAGCGCGGGAACATCCCGAGAATCTGGACGCTGCCGCCCATCCCTGCAAATGCGCCGCCGATGACCTGCGACAGGATGATGGTGGAGCCGACCGGGATTCCGATGTACCTAGCAAACGACGGGTTGACGCCGACGGCGCGCATCTTATACCCAAAGGGCATCTTGTAGAACAGGATGGCCACAAAGACCACACAGACCAGGGCGATCAGAAGACCGATGTGGATCTGCGTGCCCGGAACCAGGTTTGCCAGCTTGACCTTCCTGCCCAGCTTGTAGGAGGCCGTGACAGAAGCGCCCTGGTCCTTGATGACATTCTTCAGGATGTACGTTGTGAAGTACAGCAGGATGTAGTTCAGCATCAGCGAGATGACGCAGACATCCGCGTGGAAAACCTGATCCGCGACCGCGGGGATGGCGGCCGACAGCATACCGGCAAGCGCGCCGACGATGATGCAGAGGATAATCGCGAGCCATCCCGGAACCGCGGTGTCTCTCAGCGCGATCGCGACACAGGCAGCCAGGCAGCCGCCGAGGTTGACTGCGCCCTCTCCGGCGAGGTTGAACTTGTTGATTGCGTATACAAAGCACATGCAAAGGCCGGTGAAGACCAGCGGAATCATCAGCGTGAAGATATCGCCTACGTGCTTCCTGGAGTTGAACGGCCCGATGATGAACAGCGAAATGACATTCCAGGGGTCGTCTGAAATCAGCGCCAGAATGATCAGCGCAATCAGGTAAGCCAGCAGGATTGCGATCAGAATTCTGACCACATCGAAGGTATTCTCAATTCTCTTTGTCTTATTCACAGCAGCCCCTCCATCTCATCCGGCGTCATGGTCTTGATCCCGAGCATGTACTCGCCGAGCTCGTCCTCGGATACCATGGATGCCTTTGAAAATGCGGCCACGATCTTTCCCTGTCTGATGACGAGGAGTCGGTCGCTGACTTCCAGCACTTCGTTCAGGTCGGCCGAGATCAGAAGAGAAGCGATCTGTTTCTCACGGACCTGCCGGACAAGGTACTTGCGGATCATCTCCGCGGTACCGACGTCAACGCCGCGGGTCGGCTGGTTTGCCAGAACGAAATTCGCTCCCGACGTGAATTCACGTGCGACGACGACCTTCTGGATGTTTCCGCCTGAGAGCAGCCGGATCTCCTCGGAACGGTCATCACAGGAAATCTCAAATTCCTTAATCAGGGCGTCCGTCTGGGCGATGGCCTTCTGCCGGTCCAGGAAAAGCCCTTTCATGTTTTCAGGGCGGTCAAAGCGGTCCGCCATCACATTGTCCATGATGGACATCGTGCTGACACAACCGACCGTCATACGGTCTTCGGGGATGTGGCTCATGCCGCTTCTCCGGATGTCGCTGATCTTTCTGCCGGAAATGCTCTTTCCATTCAGCAGAACATCGCCGCTGTCATATTCCTGCATGCCGGAGATGCAGTCAGAGAGATAGTTCTGTCCGTTGCCCTCGACACCGGCGATTCCGAGGACTTCCCCTTCCCGGATGGTGAAGGTGATGTGGTCAAGCACAACCTTTCCTTCATCGGAGAGCTTCTCCAGGTTCTTCACCTCGAGGACCGGCTTTCCGGGCTTCGGGTCCGGCTTCTCGATCTTCAGGATGACATCTCTGCCAACCATCAGGCGGGAAAGCTTGCGTTCATCAAGCTCGGAGATGGGGTAGGAGCCATTGCAGTAGCCGTGCCGCAGGATCGTGACATTGTCGCACAGCTCCATCACCTCCTCGAGCTTATGAGATATGAAGATGACGGAATGCCCGCTCTTTTTCAGAAGCTTCAGCTGCTCGAACAGCTCCTTCGTCTCCTGCGGGGTCAGGACTGCCGTCGGTTCGTCGAGAATCAGAACCTTTGCGCCTCTCGCAAGTGCCTTGAGGATCTCGACCTTCTGCATCAGGCCGACGGAGAGCTCGCTGACCGTCGCGGAGGCATCAAGGCAGAACTGATACTTGTCTGAAAGCTGCTGCGTCATCTTCACGCAGGCTTCGTTATCCACAAGCCCGTGCTTTCTGGGCTCGATTCCGAGGGTTACATTCTGGGCAACTGTCATCGACGGCACGAGCATGAAGTGCTGGTGTACCATACCGACGCCCTTTGCGATTGCATCGAGGGGAGAGGTGATTTTAACCTGCTTTCCCCCGACAAAAATTCTGCCCTCCTGCGGCTGTTCCATACCGAACAGCACCTTCATGAGGGTTGTCTTGCCGGCACCGTTCTCACCGACAAGTGCGTGGATCTCTCCCTCCTCGACAGAGAAAGTGATCCCCTTGTTTGCCACGAAGCCATTGGGATAGATCTTCGTGATATTTTCCATTTTCAGGGCTTCCATGCAAATCTCCTCATCTGAGACAGCCTCAAAAGACGGCTTGCCTGAGCCTACCTGATCTGATGCGAAACGGGCGGGAGATGGAGCGCCATCGTCCCGCCCTGATACGCTTTATCTACTGCTTCTTCGCTGTGCTTTGACTGTGTCCGCTTTATGGATTGACGGAGTCAATCAGAGACTGATACTCGTCATCGGAAGCAAAGTCGAAGTAGGACTTCGGTGTGATGCTGCCATCCGCGATGCCTGCCTCAGCCTTCTTGACTGCATCCTTGATATCCTGCGGAACAACCTTTTCGTAGTAGTCATTGTCCGCGATGCCGACAGCGCCTTCCTTGACGCCCATTGCCTCAAGGGTACCCCACTTTGCATCGTCGATGTTCTTGAATACATTGACCAGCATGGTGCCGACTTCCTTCGTGACAGAGGTCGCGATGACATTCGCATAGTCCGGGTTATCCTTCTCAAAAGCCTTGTACTGGTCGGAGTCTACGCCGAGGGTCCAGATATCGCCGACTTCGTTCGCTGCCTCGAAGCACCGGTTCCTGCGCCGCCTGCGATCGGGAAGAAGACATCGACGCCCTTTGCGGAGTTCTGGGTTTCGCACAGCTCCTTCATCTTAGCGGAATTGGACCAGTCGCCGACCCATGCGGTCGAGACCTTGATGTCCGGATTCTGCGCCTGTGCGCCATCAATGTATCCGGTGATGAAATCCTTGATGACCGGGTTCTCGACGCCGCCGACAGCACCGATCGCACCCGTCTTGGAGAGGCCGGCTGCAACGATTCCGCCCAGGTAGGAGGACTCATTCTGCTTGAAGTAGATGTAGAGCATGTTGTCCGCCGCGACTTCGGAATCGGAGTTGATATCGAAGAGGATGAACTTGGTATCCGGATACTGATCCGCGATCGCCTCGACGTTGTCCTGGTAGGTGGAGGAGACAACCATGTAGTCGCATCCGTCTTCCAGAGCGTTCTGGATCAGCTGATCGTAGGTGAGGCATCCTCGCCGGTCTCAATGGTATTGAATCATAGCCTGCTGCGCGGAGGACATTCATGCCGACCTCGCCGGAGTCATTGAAGGACATGTCGCCGAGTCCTGTGCAGACATATGCGACTTTTCCGGAACCGGTAAAGTCAGCAGTAGCCTCTGTCGAAGGTTCTGTGGATGCCTCGGTCTCGCCGGCAAAAGCAGCCGCTGCGGATGTAACTGCGAGCGCTCCTCCAAGAACTGCTGCCAACCATACTCTGTTTGCTTTTCTCATATCCGTTCCTCCTTTTTAATATGAGACGAAAATGTGTGTGCGCCGCCCGTCAGGCGGGACAGTACATGATGGAATGCCGTTTCCTTTCTGCGGGAAACGGTACTTTTATAAGACACAGCCGGCAGGCGTGTTCATGCGGAATGTTCCTTGCCGGCAAGGCTTATCAGTGGGATCGGGACTTTATACGGATACGGCCGTTCTCAGCGCGACCTTCATCATATCCCGGAAGCTTGTCTGTCTGTCCTGAGCGGACATCGACTCACCGGTCACCATGGAATCGGAAACGGTGAACATCGCCAGTGCATTCGCATGTCCCTCCGCGGCATTGCAGTAGAGGGCGTAGCTTTCCATCTCGCTGGCCAGAACCCCCATCTCCGCCATCGCCTTCCAGGGATCGTTCTTCCTATAGAAGACATCGGTGGAATTGACCAGGCCGACCTGATAGCGGACCTTCTCCTCATCCGCAACCTCGACGGCCCGTCTCAGGAGCGGGAAGGATGCCACTGCGCAGAACTGGGTCGGCAGATTGAAATGCGCGCCATAGTTGCTGTCTGTGCAGGCGCCCTCCGCCATCACGATGTCACCGAGCTTCAGGTCCGGCTGCATTGCGCCGCAGGAGCCGATCCGGATGAGATTCTTCACACCGTAGAAATGAATCAGCTCGTAGGTGTAGATCCCGATCGACGGGATGCCCATCCCGGTTGCCATGACAGAAACCTTTTTCCCTTCGAAGGTACCGGTATAGCCCAGAATATTGCGCACAGAGTTGAACTGAACCGGGTTCTCCAGGAAATCTCTGCAATGTACTTTGCCCGGAGCGGATCACCCGGGAGCAGAATCGACTCGGCGATATCACCTGGTGCAGCACTATTGTGGGGAGTAGACATACGATCATGCCTCCTTTGTAAATGTTGTTGGTAAAGTTGTTTAAATTATAGCATACTTATAAACAGAATCAACCATACAGAAAGGATGCATGAATAAAAATCTGTCAGATTCACACAAATGGCATGCAGAGGAGCCGCCTGATCAGGACAGCAGGACGTAGACAAGCAGAACGGCAGCGGTGTAGACCGCGCAGGTCGGATGGTGTTACAGTATGATCGTACGCGCTTTCACGGTCACGCCGGCTGTGGAGGAGACAGCCACGACATTGTGGATGCAGACCATATTCCCGATCGCCCCGCCGGCCATCTGAAGGCCCAGGATCGAGGGGGCCGAAAGGTTCAGGGCCAGCGCCGTTTCATACTGAAGCGGTCCGAACAGAATGCCGGAAACCGTGCAGGAGCCTGAGACAAATGCGCCGAAA
>USJM01000112.1 GCA_900555005.1 uncultured Lachnospiraceae bacterium
GGAGCAACACCGTCCTGCATCAGCGCCGGATTCCGGCGAAGACGGTAAGGGCTGCATTTTCCATTGTTCTGATGTATGTCACACTGTTTCTGGCAGGCGGCATGGCGATCAGTGCGATGGAGCACCGGTCCCTTCTGAGAAGCTTCTTTGAAACAGCTTCCGCGATCGGAACGGTTGGCCTGACGCTTGGCCTGACACCCTCGCTTCATGCAGTATCAAAGCTGATTCTGATCACTCTGATGTTCTACGGGAGAGTGGGAGGCCTGACCTTCATGTATGCGACCTTCAGGAGGTCCAGAGTAGGGTCCTCATGTCTGCCGCAGGAGGATCTGAACGTAGGGTAAACATCAATTACAAGGAGCCGCGTTTTGCGGGGAAATGGAGAGACGGATGAAAAACAATATCCTGTTGATCGGTCTTGGATATTTTGGAATGACAGTTGCGAAAAAGCTGACGGAGTACAAACAGGACGTTATGGCGGTCGATATGAGCGAGGAGCGTGTTGATCTGGCACTTCCCTTTGTGACGAATGCAAGAATCGGCAATGCGACCGATGAGAAGTTTGTCGCCAGCCTCGGGGTGAATGACTACGATTTCTGTATTGTCGGAATCGGAGACGATTTCCTCAGCTCGCTTCAGACAACAGCTCTTCTCAAGGATTACGGAGCAAAATATGTGGTAGCCCGCGCGACGTCCGATGCGCAGGAGAAGCTCCTGCTGAGAAATGGAGCTGACAGGGTTGTTTTTCCTGAGAAGACGCTTGCGACATGGACAGCGATCCGCTTCGCCTCGAATCACATCTTCGACTATCTGGCACTGGATGACCAGTTCTCAATTGCGGAGATCGATGTCCCGAAGCGCTGGGTAGGGAAGACGGTTCATGAACTCGATATCAGGAAGCTTTATCATTTAAATATCATTGCACTGAAAGAGGACAATGTCCTGATCCCCGGCGTGGATCCGACAAAGCCTTTAACGGCGAATCAGAGACTGGTTGTACTGGGACGAAAAGAAAACATCGATAAATGCTTTCAATGAAAATAATAATAATTACTGAAAAAGTACTTGCATCCGGTTTTCGGGCATGCTAGAATGTAGTCACAGCAGACGAGAAACCTCTGCAGGAGAGAGTCTGCAGAATCACATCATTGAAAAGAAAGGAAAGAAAAAGATGGCAAAGAATCCGTACGCAGGTACCAAGACAGAGAAAAATCTTCAGGAAGCCCTGGCAGGCGAATCCATGGCGAGAAACAAGTATACATACTTTGCTTCTGTCGCAAAGAAGGCAGGGTATGAGCAGATTGCGGCGCTGTTCCAGAAGACCGCTGACAATGAGAAGGAGCATGCGAAGCTGTGGTTCAAGCATCTTGGACTTCTCGGCGACACAGCTGAGAACCTGGCTTCGGCGGCAGAGGGTGAGAATTACGAGTGGACGGACATGTATGACCGCATGGCGAAGGATGCCGATGAGGAAGGATTCCATGAGCTGGCGGAGCAGTTCAGAAGGGTAGCAGCGATTGAGAAAACACATGAAGAGCGCTACCGCAAGCTTCTTCACAACGTCGAGGCGAAGGAAGTCTTCGAGAAGAGCGGCGTAGTAGTCTGGGAGTGCAGAAACTGCGGACATGTCGTTGTCGGAACAAAGGCTCCGGATGTGTGTCCGGTCTGCTATCATCCGCAGTCTTTCTTTGAGGTTCGCGCAGAGAACTATTGACAGGCAGTGCTGCCCAGCAGAGCCTGATGAGAAAACACGGCTCCGGAACGGTGAAGGAGCCTGAACAGCATGGCAGATCGTGCCATAAGGCAAAAGAGAAGCGGTACAGCCAGGATCGCATATCATTCAGGCTGAACCGCTTCTCTATTTGTATGACTGCTTTCTATTACTGCCTGTCTGTGTCCGCCGCAGTGCTCTTTTGTTCCTTTTCACCCTGCTCTGTGATATAGCGCTTGATCGCCGCAAAGCTCTCCGGACTGAGGTCATGCTCGATCTTGCAGGCGTCAGCAGCGGCTGTCGTCTGGTCGACACCAAGACTGGTCAGCCAGCAGGAAAAAAATTTGTGGCGTTCGTAGATTGTGCTGGCAATCTTCAGACCTTCGTCTGTGAGATAGATATATCCCTCCGGCGTCACAGTGATCAGATCGTTCTCACGGAGGTTTTTCATCGCAATGCTGATACTGGATTTCTTGTAGCCAAGCTCATTCGCGACGTCGACGGAGCGGACGACAGGCTTCTGCTCGCTGAGCATCAGGATGGCTTCCAGATAGTTCTGGGCGGATTCGGTTGTGTGATATGGACGTGAAGAGTGTAATGTGGTCTCACTCATAGCGATTCTCCTTTACATTATTAGATATTTCTAACGAATGTTAGCACACAGGAGGTATCCTTGTCAATCAAGAGACACAAATTAAATTGAGCACAACAATAATCCGGGAGAGGCCGGCCGTGGGCTCTCCCGGATGAATCCAGAACAGATTGTGAATGAACAGAAATTATGCTGTTTCCGATACGGATCTTTTGCTGTATGTCTTTGTATTCTTGTATGGATCTGGTCTGAAGAGCAGATACAGCATGATGATCAGAAGGATCACTGCAGCCGCTGTCCAGGCTGTGAATCCATTCGCACGCAGGATCCAGAGCTGATAGACGATCAGGCTGGAGACATAGGCGAACACATTCTGATACAGAATCGCGAACCAGAACCACTTCCGGTCGTTCATTTCCGCTGCCATGGTACCGATTGCCGCAAGGCACGGAGAATCCAGCAGGTTGAACAGCAGGAAGGAGAAGGCTGCCGCCGCACTCGGGAACCAGGAAGCGATGGCCTGCCCGACCACAGAGAAGTCTTCGGAAGCGTCGGAGGCAACATGCGCCAGGACGCCCATCGTAGAGACGATGGATTCCTTCGCTGTGAAGCCGGAGATTGTCGCGGCGACAGGCTGCCACTCGCCAAAGCCGAGCGGACGGAAGATGACGGCAATTGCGCCGCCGATCGCAGCGAGAACAGAGGAATTCGGACTGTCAACAAGACCGAAGCGGCCGTTTTCCATACCGAAGCTGGACAGGAACCACATGACAAGGGTTGCGATGAAGAGAACGGTTCCCGCCTTCTTCAGGAAAGCCTTCAGCCGCTCCCAGACATGCATCAGAACGGTCTTTGGCTGCGGAATGTGGTACTGCGGGAGCTCCATGACAAACGGAGCTGCTTTACCTGAGAATGGTTTTGTCTTTTTGAGCATGACGGCAGAAATCAGGACAGCAGCGATTCCGACAAAGTACATCATGGGTGCCATCCAACCGCCCGCTGTGAATGTTCCGGTTACGGAGTAGCTGGTGATGATGCCGCCCATCAGCGCGATGACAGGGAGCTTGGCGCCGCACGGGATGAAGGTCGCTGTCATGATGGTGAGACGGCGGTCGTTGTCCTGGTCGATGGTCTTGCTGGACATGATGCCCGGGACGCCGCAGCCGGATGAAATCAGCAGCGGGATGAAGCTTTTTCCGGACAGACCAAAATGTCTGAATACCCGGTCCATGACGAAAGCGATGCGAACCATGTAGCCGCAGTCTTCAAGGATGGACAGAAACAGGAACAGGAAAGCCATCTGTGGCGTGAAGCCGAGGACGGCGCCGAGCCCGCCGATCACGCCATCGGATATGGCGCTGATGAGCACACTGTTCGCGTGCAGAGCAGTCAGACCATTTACCACAGCCTCCTGGACAAAGGGCGTCGCGACATCGTTGATCCAGTCTGTGAAGAAGCCGCCCATGCTGTTGATGGAAAGATAGTAGACCAGGAACATGATCCCGGCAAAGATCGGGATTCCGAAGATCCGGCTTGTAACGATCTGGTCAATCTTGTCAGAGGTCGTCAGCTTCTCGCCGGATTTCTTCACGGCAGCCTTCACCGCTTTCTGGATAAAGGCATATCGCTCATCGGTGACGATGGATTCTATATCGGAATCTTCCTTCTTCTCAATGGCAGCGCGTTCGGCGGCAATGACCTTGAGCTGACTTTCAGACAGGGAAAGCTGTGCGGAGACCTTGGAATCATTCTCCAGCATCTTGATGGCATACCATCTGCGCTTTTGCTGAGGGATGGAAACCGGGAGAATCATTTCCACATTTCTGATAGCGGCCTCAAGCTCCTTTGAGAATATTTCAGGAGGAAGGGCATGGCTGTTTTCGGCACCTGTTGCAGCTGCCTGCTTTGCAAGCTGATCCAGGCCTTCTCCACGCAGGGCGGAGGTCGGTACAATCTCGCAGCCGAGGATGGAGCCGAGCCGTTCGGTGTCAACGCGGATGCCGCGCTTCTTCAGCAGGTCTGCCATGTTCAGGGCGATGACAACCGGGACGCCAGTCTCGATCAGCTGGGTGGTCAGATACAGATTCCGTTCAATGTTGGTTGCATCGACCAGGTCGATGATGACGTCCGGATCCTCACCCAGGATATAGTCCCGGCTGACGACTTCTTCAAGTGTGTAGGGAGAAAGCGAGTAGATGCCGGGAAGATCGGTGACGATCGTATCGCTGCTGCCGAATTTCCCCTTCATCTTTCCTTCTTTTTTCTCAACAGTGACGCCAGGCCAGTTTCCGACATACTGGTTGCTTCCCGTCAGGGCGTTGAACATCGTTGTCTTCCCGCAGTTCGGGTTGCCGGCAAGTGCAAATTTCAGTGCCATAGGTTCCTCCATCTGTTTCGATCCGTCCGGTTCGGGCGCCTGGACATCCTGATGTCTGTGGCGGCCGACTTTCCTTGTCAGGTACGGCAGTCTGATCCCTGTTCCGACATGACGGACTGTCTGAAACGGCTGACCGTCCGAACGTGTCCGGAGAACTGGAATTAAACGTGCCTATATTAAGTTACATACAACTAACTATCATTCAAATAAAAAATCGGTTTCATCAACCGACTTTGATGATGTCTGCGTCATTCTTGCGGACGGTCAGCTCATATCCGCGGACGGTCAGCTCGACCGGATCTCCGAGCGGGGCAACCTTACGGACGTAGAGCTCCGTCCCTTTTGTAATCCCCATATCCATGATCCTTCTTCTGACAGCGCGTCTCCGTCAATTTTGACGACCCTGACCGTCTGCCCGACCGGGACATCTTTGAGTGACATCATGATTTTCTCCTCCTCCAATATTTTTTTGTATCAAAATGCGGCAATGATCAGCAGGGATCCACCAGAATGTGGCTGGCTGTTCCTCTGTTCAGTGCAATCCGGCTGTCCTTGACCTGAAGAATCAGATTCCCGGCCAGTTCGGACACGACTGTTACCTGGTCGCCTGTGATGAAACCAAGCTCGACCAGATGCTGCCGGACATCCTCGCGGCCTTTGATTCCTCTGATGACGACCGTGTCTCCTGCCTGAGATAGTGCAAGCGGCATCATATGCTCCTTTCCGCTCCCGACGCGGGAGCTCTCCCCTGCCATGGCATCATGCAGGCAGAGGGATTACCTTGTTCAACGTCTGTGGAAGAACCCCTTCTTTTCATAAGGCTCGATGGAAACAGACTCACAGCGATAGCCGGTATCGTCGACTGCTTTCTGGAGTTCCCCTTGATCGATTTCACCTTCTATGCGGAAAGATGCGCGATCATGCCCATGCGAAGCATGAACAGCTTTTGCTGAAGGATACAGTTTTCTGATCACATCACAGATGTGGGCTTCGCACATGCCGCACCGCATTCCAGTCACCTTCATGGTAACCTGCTTCAAGTCCTTCACCCCTTTTCCGGAAACATTCTTTCGATTTCCCCTTTCGTCTGCAAATGCTAACATAAGTAAGTCGCGACTGTCAATGATACAGATTAAAAAACTTTTGTATGTCTGGGCTTCCAATGTGAAGCCGAAGGTGCTATATTGAAACCGGATGAAATGATCAGCACCTGGTTCTATATAGAAAGGATTTCGAATATGGGAATTTTGGTAGACGTGATTCTGATTGCAGCGATCGGCGGGTATGCCGGCTATCTGATCTGTCACATTCTGAGCAGTATGAAAGCAGGAAAGGGGAACCCGTACGGATGCAGCGGAGACTGCGGAAAGTGCGGAGGCGGCTGCTCCTGCAGCCGTCAGGTGTCTGTAAAACATGAAGTCAGGCACGCAGACAGGCGTCCATAATAAAGCAGACGATGGAAAGCGGCAGGGGGGAGAAGCCCGCCGCTTTTCGCTCT
>USJM01000113.1 GCA_900555005.1 uncultured Lachnospiraceae bacterium
GGGAACTTCTCCTGCACTACTGCCACCATGAAGAAGCAGACGATGGTGGAGATAATTCCGATGCAGAAAGCTCCGAAAATGTCGGTACTGCCTGCCGCTGGAGTGATAGCCACAAGACCTGCCAGAGAGCCGTTCAGGGTCATGGAGACATCCGGCTTGCCGTAGCGCAGCCAGGTGAAGATCATGGTCACGCAGGTGGCAACGGCAGCGGCCAGGTTGGTGTTGAAGCAGACCAGACCGGTCAGGGTCATAGTGGCATCGGTGGACAGGCTCAGGGAAGACCCGCCGTTGAAGCCGAACCAGCAGAACCACAGAATGAACACGCCCAGCGCACCGGCGGTCAGGTTGTGGCCGGGGATGGCGTGGGGGTTGCCGTCCTTATCGTATTTGCCGATGCGGGGGCCCAGCATCCATGCGCCGAGGCAGGCGATGAGGCCGCCGACCATGTGGACGCAGGTGGAACCTGCAAAGTCATGGAAGCCGAGTGTCGAGAGCCAGCCGCCGCCCCAGATCCAGTGGCCGCTGATCGGATAGACAATCAGCGAGATGACGGCGGAGTATACACAGTATGCCTTGAAGTTCGTGCGTTCAGCCATCGAGCCGGAGACGATGGTGGCAGCGGTTGCGCAGAAGACGGTCTGGAAGATCACATATGCCCAGAGCGGCATTGTCTGCGGGACGACGCTGTTCTCGGCGGTGTAGTTTCCGAGGATCATCGGATCGAGATGCCCGATGATGGCGCCGGTTCCGCCGAACATCAGACCAAAGCCGACGAGCCAGAAACAGGGTGTCCCGATACAGAAGTCCATCATGTTCTTCATCAGGATATTGCCGGTGTTCTTGGCTCTCGTGAGGCCTGCCTCGCAGAGGGCGAACCCTGCCTGCATGAAGTAGACCAGGGCTGCGCCGACGAGCACCCATATTACGGTAGTCATACTGTATTCCATATGTTCCCTCCTCTTTGTTCTCGTTTCTCCTGAAATGAAAAAGCGCCGCAGCCTGCTGGAGAACAGACCGACAGCGCCTTTGCTGGAGAAAAACAACAGGCGCCCCGCACAAGCGGGACGCCTTCGTCTGATAGGGCTTATTTTATGGGGAAACAAAAAATGTGTCAACCAAAAATTTCGTATGTCGGGCTGAAAAACAGTAAATACCGCAAACAAATACAGCAGGCGGCAGATGGACAAAAAAGAAAAAACAGGGTATCTGGAAGGGGTGAAAAGCGGAGAGGAGGGCTGAGAGCCGGAAAGGGTGTATACTGGGGAGAGCGCGTGGGGTATGAGGCGGGTACCCACTGAAAGATGGCTCATGTGTCCTGAAGAAGGAGAAACAGCCGCGCAGAGACGCGGAAGAAAGGCGAGGGGAAAGATGACTTCAGATGAGAAAATAACCAGAGACCTGCTGGCGTTTATCGGTCAGTGTCCGACAGCATTCCATTCAGCCGACAGCATCAGGCAGATTCTGAAGAAGCACGGCTACAGGGAGTGCCTTGAGGAGGAAAGCTGGGGCCTTGAGGCTGGCGGAAAGTATTTTGTAACACGAAATGATTCGTCTCTGATCGCCTTCCGGATTCCTGAGCGGAAAGATGGAGGGGAAGTTTCGGAATTTACCGGGTACATGATTGCGGCTTCGCACAGCGACAGTCCGGCATTTCGCATCAAGGCAAATCCGGAAATGAAGACAGCCGGGGCTTACGTTCGGCTGAATGTGGAGCGGTACGGCGGTATGCTGATCGCGCCGTGGTTTGACCGTCCGCTGTCCGTTGCAGGGCGCATTATTATTAAGGAAGGAAATCATTTCCGGACGAAGCTTGTGAACATCGACCGTGATCTGGTCATGATCCCGAATGTCGCCATTCATATGAACCGCGAAGCCAACGACGGCATGCACTACAATGTCCAGACAGATGTGCTTCCGGTGCTGGGAGATGAGACGGCTGAAGGAACATTCGCGGACCTGATCGCGGAGGCGGCAGGGATCTCGAAGGAACAGATTGCGGGGGATGACCTGTTCCTCTATGCCCGGGTGCCGGGGACGATCTGGGGCGCAAACAGAGAGTTCGTCTCATCGGGGCATCTGGACGATCTGCAGTGCACCTATGGTGATCTGGTGGGATTTATCGAGTCGGGAGAGAAGGACGGCAGCGCCCCGGACGAAGCCGCTGCTGCATCGGCAGCTTTCGCGATCCCTGTGCTGGCCGTCTTTGACAACGAGGAGGTCGGCAGCGGGACGAAGCAGGGAGCGGCTCCACTTTTCTTCAGGACGTTCTGGCACGGATCGGGCAGGAATTCGGTCTGACAGAGGAGGACCAGAGAAGGAAGCTGGCATCCAGCTTCATGGTTTCTGCCGACAATGCGCATGCGGTGCACCGAACGCGGAAGGCAAGGCGGATCCGGTCAACAGGCCGAAGATGAATCACGGCATCGTCATCAAGTACAGCGCCAACCAGAAGTACACGACAGACGCGTATTCTGCGGCACTGTTTCGTGCGATCGCGGAGAAGGCGGGAGAAACCTGTCAGGATTTCACGAACCGGTCAGACATGGTGGGCGGATCCACGCTCGGCAATATATCGAATGCTCATGTCTCGGTCAATACGGTCGACATCGGACTGCCGCAGCTGGCCATGCACTCACCGTATGAGACGGCCGGTGTACATGACACGGGTGCTCTGATCAGAGTGATGAAGGTGTTCTTCTCCAGTGTGCTGAAGGCGGAGGGAAGAGGTTGTTTCAGCCTGATCTGATCGGCCAGTTTCCGGGCCAGCCTTGTATTCGTGCGGACTGTGGAGGCCGACCAGCGCTGTTCCTGGCAGCAGCTTCCAGATCCGCCATCTGACGGTTTGGGCTGCTTTTTCAGGCAAATATTTGAAAAATCCCGGGTTACAGAAGATTTTATGTCCGCGCTCTTTCGGGGGCTTGACAGATGTGGTATAGTAAATCGGTTCGCTGTCAAGGGGATCGGCGCTTTTTTATACTATGAGGAGTCCATGGGAAGGCGTTTATCCGGGAGGCGAATCAGAAAGTTGTATATAACAGCGGGCGGCTTTTTCGGTAGAAAGACTGCCTGCGAGTCTGGTCAGAAGAGAGGTCGATATCTGTAATTATGAGAAACCATGCTGAAGTGACATTGGAACTGATGGAACTGCTGGACAGAGATGCAAGGCTCAAGAGCCTTGTCGAAAAGTCGATAGCGCTGGCGGAAAAGGAAAACCCGGATCATGAGACGAATCCGGTCCGCAGCCTTGATGAATTCTATGACTATATCGACTTTACCCTGACGGCGATGCCGTGGACCTTCCTGCCGGAGGAGCGCTACGAACGGTTTGTGACGAAGGTTGATCAGAGCTGCCTGTACATCTATTTCCTGCTCGACAGACCGCTGAAGGAGCTGGAAGGAGAGCTGGAATTCAGGCCATCGGTTCAGTTCCTGGAACCCATCTATGTGTGGCTTCGCCACTATAACAATGCGCTCAAGCAGTTTCTG
This sequence comes from uncultured Lachnospiraceae bacterium, assembly GCA_900555005.1. Next base: position 3,487 of record USJM01000113.1, read on the forward strand.
GATACCGAGGAATCCTGGAAGCCGGAGTATTATGAGATGCTCTACAAGGATCCCAGCTGGCATCTGGATCAGGGATGGTTTGAGGATCCGTCAAACTGGCACACCTTCAACCAGTTCTTCTCAAGGAGACTGAAGAATGCAGATGAGTCCAGGCCGCTTGCCGGCGCGAAGGAGATTCGGTTGTTGCGGCGCCGGGCGACTCGCTCCCGCAGGGAACCTGGGAGATCGACGAGAAGGGACGCTTCTTCTCGCCGGATGTGACGGACGAGCATGGGGTTGTCATCAAGACATCGACTTTCTACAGTGTGGAGACGCTGCTCGGTGAAGCAGGTGCGCCGTATGCGAAGCATTTCTATGGCGGAACGCTGACCCATACATTCTTCAATTTTGACGATTATCACAGGGCACACTGTCCGGTTACCGGGACGGTCATTGCCACCTACGTGATCAAGAATCCGAATGCGGTCGGCGGCATCACGACCTGGGAGCCGGACCGCCAGATGTATGTTCTGGAGTCCTGCTTTGCGGGCTGGCAGGCATACGAGACCAGGGGCTGCGTGCTGATCGAGACAGACAAGTACGGTCTTGTTGCAGTCTTCACCGTCGGTCAGGGACAGGTGTCGAGCGTTCATTTTGCAGAGGGAGTCGTTCCCGGCGCGAAGATCAGGAAGGGCGACGAGCTCGGATACTTCCTGTTCGGCGGATCGGACTGCGCGATGCTGTTCGAGAAGAAAGCAGGCTTCGAGCTGACCTGCCCGCCGGCACCGAGCGACGATACCTACGCCAATGGCTATGCGAAGGTACTCTGCCGCGCGCAGTATGGCGTGTTTCACGGAGAGCAGGGCTGAAGAAGCAGCCGATTGAACGGATGCAAGGCTGGCAATTGGCGTTAACAGATAGACCAATATGAAAAGAGAAAGGAGAGGGGAAGCGGTCCCTCTCCTTTCTCTTTGTTTTCAGATAGAAATCGTTTGTCAGCCACCGGCCGGATCAGCCCGGCTTGTTACCACTCGCCGGAAGCTCTGATATTCGAGTCGAACAGCCGGTTGAAACCGAGCCAGCTGCCGGGGGCGGTGGATGATTCATCGGTCTTCATGAGCTCCTTCATGGTCTCAAGGCGTGCGTCCGCATTGTCTGCGAGGTTGAGTGCCAGCGCCTCGGGGAGCGCCGGCTTTTTCGGACTCCCATATTCCAGCTCTCCGTGGTGGGCGAGGATGCAGTGCTGAAGCTCACTCTGAAGGCGGTGCGGAAAGCCCTTGATTGTCCGGCAGCCGTAGCCGACAAGCTCACTGCCCATCACAATGTGCCCCAGAAGCTGTCCGTCGTCGGTATAGTCGTTCTCCGGAAAGGAAGAGAGTTCCTTCAGCTTGCCGACATCGTGAAATGCAGCGGCCGTGATCAGCAGGTCATGGTTGAGGTACGGATACTGTGTACAGAAAAATTCGCACATGGTGACAACCGACAAGGTGTGCTCAAGGAGTCCGCCGACGAAGCCGTGGTGGACAGACTTGGCGGCAGAGTGCTTCATGAAGGCGGCCTTGAAGTTCTCATCCCCGAAGTACTTGTGATGAGCTGCTTCAGCCAGGGGTTCTTCACGCCCTCGAGAGAAGCCATCAGCTTCTGGTACATCTGTTCCGGATCCTTCTCGCTGACGGGGAGGTAATCCGAAGCCTTGTATTCATTCGTCGATGCGGGGCGGGCACGCTTGATGTTCAGCTGCAGGCTGTTGTTGAAGCTGGTCACTTCCCCGGTGATATAGACATAGTCGAGCGGCTTGAAATCTCGATGCCGGCTGCGCCCGGATCCCAGACCTTGCAGTCAATGGTTCCGGTCTTGTCCTGGAGTGTGACATTCTCGTAGCTCTTTCCGTTCCGCGAAGTCGCGCACTGCCTGTGCTTGCAGAGATAGACATCGCCGATATGGTCGCCTTCCTGAAATGATTGAATGTATTTCATCCTGAAAACTTCTTTCTGTAATCCTTCCTTTTGTGTCACAATTCAAGTGATTATGCTGGGAATCTGCTGCAACGAAGGCAGCAGTCACATTATAGCATACCTTTGGCGCGCATTTCATAATGTGATAAAATCCATTTACATAAACAGTTAACAGAAGCCGCCGGAAGAGGACATGGGCAGGGGACAGGCTGTGCTGCCAGCCGGTGGCGGCGGAACGAGGATCAAGATGAACGAAAAAGCGTTGAGAATACTGGAATATCCGAAGATCAGAGAGATGCTGGTGGCCTGCGCGGGCTCTTTCCCGGGCAGACTGAAATGCCAGGCGCTCCTGCCTTCGCAGGATCTTCAAAAGGTGCAGCGAATGCAGACCGAGACGGCGGACGCCCTGCGCAGAATCTATGAAAAGGGAAGCGTGAGTTTTTCCGGCGTGAAGGACATGCGAGCAGACATTGCAAGGCTTCAGATTGGCGGGAGCCTGAGCATCACGGAGCTTCTGGACATCGCAAAGCTCCTGGAAACGGCGGCCAGGGTAAAGTCCTGGGAGGACAAGCCGGCCA
>USJM01000114.1 GCA_900555005.1 uncultured Lachnospiraceae bacterium
TTCATCGACGAGCTGCACACCATTGTCGGCGCGGGCAGCGCCGAGGGGGCGGTGGACGCGGCGAACATCCTAAAGCCCGCGCTCGGGCGCGGGGAGATCCGCGTCATCGGCGCGACGACGCTCGAGGAGTACCGAAAATTCATCGAAAAGGACGCCGCGCTCGAGCGGCGCTTCCAGAGCGTGCAGGTCGGCGAGCCGGACGAGAAGCAGGCGATGCAGATTTTGCATGGCCTGCGGCCAAAGTACGAGGCGTATCACGGCCTTTCCATCGAGGACGAGGCCCTGCGCACGGCGGTGACGCTCTCAAAGCGGTATCTGCCCGACCGTTTTTTGCCGGATAAGGCTATCGACCTGGTCGATGAGGCCTGCGCCCAGATCAAGACAGAGATGGATTCCCTTCCAGCTGAACTGGATGAAATGAACCGGCGCATCATGCAGATGCAGATTGAGGAGACGGCGCTGAAGAAGGAGACAGACAATGCCTCAAAGGAGCGTCTGGCTAATCTTCAGAAGGAGCTGGCAGATCTCCAGGAAAAGTTCAAGGCTGAGAAGGCACAGTGGGAGAATGAGAAGGCTGTCGTCAGCCGCCGCAGTCAGCTGCGCGAACAGATCGAGCAGATAGGCAAGCAGATTGAGGCAGCCAAGCAGAGATCCGACCTGAATGAAGCAGCACGCTTGCAGTATGGGGAGCTTCCGAAACTGAAGGCGGAACTTGACAAGGAGGAGGACAGTCTGAAGAAGAAGGATTTGTCCCTTGTCCATGAGGCGGTAACGGAGGATGAAATCGCCCGGGTGGTCAGCAGGTGGACCGGTATTCCGGTTGCAAAGCTGAACCAGGGTGAGCGGCAGAAAATTTTACAACTCGGGAGTAAGCTTCATGAACGTGTCATCGGCCAGGATGAGGCGGTGACAAAGGTTGTGGACGCGATTCTCAGATCCAAAGCCGGGATCAAGGATCCGACACGTCCGATCGGCTCCTTCCTGTTTCTCGGTCCGACCGGTGTCGGGAAGACAGAGCTTGCGAAAGCGCTCGCACAGAATCTGTTTGATGATGAGAACAATATGGTACGGATTGATATGAGCGAGTACATGGAGAAGTTCTCCGTGTCCCGGCTGATCGGAGCACCTCCGGGATATGTCGGGTATGATGAGGGCGGACAGCTGACAGAGGCAGTGAGACGTCATCCGTACTCGGTTGTCCTGTTCGATGAGATCGAAAAGGCGCATCCTGATGTCTTCAACATCCTGCTTCAGGTTCTGGACGACGGACGGATCACGGATTCACAGGGCAGGACGGTCGACTTCAAGAATACGATCCTGATTATGACCTCGAATATCGGGTCACAATATCTTCTCAATGGGATTGAGAAGAATGGAGAGATATCGGAGACTGTCCGGTCAGAGGTTGATGCAGAGCTGAAGACACACTTCAGACCAGAGTTTTTGAACAGGCTGGATGAGATTATTCTATTCCATCCGCTGTCGAAGGAAAATATTGGCGGGATCATAGACCTGATGATGAAGGAGCTGAACCGCAGGTTAAAAGGTCAGGGAATAACGCTGAAGCTGACAGACGCAGCGAAGCAGTCTGTCATAGAGGGTGGATATGATCCGGCGTTCGGCGCTCGTCCGCTTCGCAGGTATCTGCAGAAGAATGTAGAGACACTTGCTGCAAAACTGATCCTGCAGGGCGATGTGCTGGACGGAGACACCATCCTTGTGGATGCGAAGGATGGGAAACTCAGCGCAGACGTTGTACATGCTGACAAGGAAGCTTGAAACAGGAAAGGTTAAGGAGACTGAAGAACCGGGGATGGCCGGTCACCGGTTTTTCAGCCAGTCGATCAGAATGGACGCTCCGGAAGAGATCACCGCATAGAGCGCAAGTGGAAGAAACGTCGATGCTCCGTGAAGTGATCTGAGATAAAAGGCTGTCGGAAGGCTGCCTGCAGAGCGGGGACGATCTGGAGGTCAAAAAAGACCGGCGTCAGAAAAAGGCAGCCCATCACGACGATTGGGATGGAGGCGGAGAAAAGCGTCATTTTTCCTGTCAGGATGCGGACCAGATTGCTGAACCCGCAGACCGCAGGAATGTAGAGAAGAAATGGTGCAAGCTCTGACAGGCCGGATCCGACTCCTGAGACGGACAAGGCGATGAAGGCAAAGAGTCCTCCATCCACGACCGGAATCAGGAGATACAGATAGTGAAGCCAGGGCCTGAGTGAAGGAGACAGCCACACAAAGAGCTGTCGCTGGTTGTCCTGCATCAGAAAGAGGCAGGCGGCAAAGCAGATCAGGATCAGCGTGATGGCAAGAAGGCCTCTCAGCGGGGACAGGTAGTAGGTGTTGAGTTCCTGGTCCCGGATCAGGTCGCCATTGAGATAGGAGAGCTGGAAAAAATTGCTGGTAACCAGGGAATGCGAAAGCGCATGATCAAGCCAGGCGTCTCTCTCCTTTTTATCGGTCGAAAAACCATCTGCATGGACATCCATCCATGCTTTCAGAACATATCTTTCAATTTCCGGATAAAGTTTTCCAAATAATTGTTCTTTTTCCAACTTCGTGACAATGTCATTGCTGCCGCAGATGACGCGAATCGCATGTTCCTGTATGCCTTTTTTATCGACCGTCTCAGAATCGGGGGCTCCGATGGCCTGACCGAGGATGCTGAGTGCGCTTCCCGCATCCGTGTCTGAGACAGAAGCATAGGCTGAAAACAGGGCAGAAAGATCCTTTGGGAACAGAAATCCGAGGCGGACATCTCCGTTGTATACGGCCTGTCTGAGCTGTTTTTCATCAGGATACCGGATGTAGCGGACTGCGCTGCTTTGATCAGAACGTGTCAGCTGGGCCATCACCCGGGAAGTCAGTTCGTCCTCCGGCTGACCAGGGCAGAATCCGACGGACAGCAGTGCTGTGCTTTCACCGGGAATCTGGCGTGCCAGCAGGGCGGTCAGCGGGATCAGACACAGAAGAAAAAGAAACAACGGTTTTTTCAGAAAGCGGCGGTTCAAAAGGAATGACCAGAGCAATATTTTTCTGATAGATTTCATGAGTGGCTCCATAACAGTTTCTTTTTTCTCAGGCAGGTTGCAAGCAGGATGAAAACGACGGTCTCTGCCAGCAGGGACCCCATGACAAAGGCTCCCAATGCGGCAGAAAATCCCGCTTTTGTCGCAATCATCACCATTCCCAGGCAAAGTCCCAGAGAGGTTATCAATAAAATCTCGTTGCTGGTGAAACGGCGTATCTTCTTCAGCAGGGTAGGTATCAGATAGATACCCAATGTCGACCAGAAAATAAGGAAAGCGGCCAGCTTCAATATACTTTCCAGCATCTCCTTCCCTTCAAAATGTTTGCCTACCGCCAACGTGGAAAGAACAACCATCATCATACAGCCACCAGATCTTCGATAACAAGAATCCCCAAGACAATGCCAGTGAATTTCTGTTGGAGAAGTCCCATATCATTGAAAGCCTTGAATACGATGGCCGTGGACGACATGGACAACATTCCACCCAGAAAAATACTGCTCATGTGGGAGAACCCCATTGCATTCCCCGCTGTATAACCTATGAACATCATGCCACATACAATAGTGACAGTGGCAACGATAGCCGTAATGCCCACATTTATCAATTTCTTGAACGAAAAGTCCAGTCCCATCGCGAACAGCAGAAAAATGACACCGATGTCCGCCCATATTTTGATATTGGCAGGATCGGAAACAGTCGGGACCAGGGAAACGGAAGGACCCGCCATAATACCGGCTACAATGTAGCCCAATATGACCGGTTGCTTCAGCCACTGAAAATGACGGTTACAATACCGGCAATAATCAGAATTATGGCAAGATCCGATATTAAGGGAGCAACTTCTGACATGTTGACGGCTATTTTATATCGATAATTCGTTAAGGACCCGGATCAGGCTTTTGTCAATAGTCTTGTCCTTTTTGATTGCCTGGACAAAAGGAACATAAACAATCTCGTTGTTCCGTATGCCTATCATAACATTCCGCTGGTCTTCCATTAAGGCCTGGATTGCGGCTTCACCCAGCCGGCTTGCCAGTATACGGTCATTGGCACTCGGAGTACACCCCGTTGCAGATGGCCCAAGATAGAAACCCTGACATCATACCCGGGATATTCCTTCTTTACCCGGTCGGCGTAATATATGGCACCTCCATTCTTGTTTTCAGGACTTTCGGTCACAATTACGATGCTGCTGTTTTTCGTCTTTCTGAATCCACGTCCGATGAATGTTTCCAACTGGTCCACGTCCGTCCTGTCCTCCGGGATGATGGCCGCTTCAGCACCGGAAGCTATTGCGCTGTTTTGTGCCAGGAAGCCCGCATCACGCCCCATTACTTCGACAAAGAAGATACGGTCATGGGAGGTTGCCGTGTCCCTGATTTTATCCACGCATTCCACAATGGTGTTCAATGCCGTATCATATCCTATGGTAAAATCGGTACCATATAGGTCATTGTCAATGGTGCCGGGCAATCCTATGCACGTCACATCATACTCCTCCGCAAAGATACGGGCTCCCGTCAGGGAACCGTCTCCACCAATAATTATCAAAGCATTGATGTTCTCTTTCTGTATGACCTTATAAGCTTTCTTGCGTCCTTCGGGAGTGGTGAAAGTCTCGGAGCGAGCTGTTTTCAGTATGGTGCCTCCCCTCTGGATAATGCTACTTACATCTTCCGTCGTGAGTTCTTTCACTTCACCGGCAATCAGCCCCTCGTAACCTCTATAAATTCCTTTCACTTTAAATCCGTTAAAAATGGCGGCGCGGGTCACGGCACGGATAGCCGCGTTCATTCCTGAAGCATCCCCTCCGGAAGTCAGAATTCCAATATACTTGTTATCCATAATTTGTTTTTTATATTTTAATTAATCAGGCAAAATCAGAAAGCAACTGTTTTAGCCTTTTTCTGCTATAAAAGATACGGCTTTTTATCGACCCAGTGACACTCTTATCTTTGCGGCTATTTCCCGATATTTGACTCCGGTACAACATAAAAACGACATAATGTGCTTTAGGCAATGTTTTAAGGGCTTCCCTTATCTCTTTTGCATCATGCCCGTTATCCACGAAAATGAAAGAGTCGTCCCTTAACAGGAAATGATATTTAGGTTCTGATAATACATATAAATTCCCTCGTATTTTCTTTGTCCGGCAATTATTGATAAATGCATTGCGCATGATGGTATACATCCATCCTTTGAAATTAGTATCGGGCGTATACTTCTCTTCGTTATCCAGAGCTTTCAGGGATGTTTCCTGCAAGAGGTCGTTGGCTTCTTCACGGTCGGAAGTAAGTTTGTATGCAAAACGCAATAAATCGTCTTGAACTCCGAGCAGGTCTTTTTTAAATGTTATATTGTTCATATGTGCTATGTTTTTTTTCGTTAATCTTGATATTGCAAGTTTACGGAAGTTTTCTCTTTCAGGCAGACGGATTTCAAACACACTTTAGGGGAAAAACTATCAATTGACAGTTTTTAGGTGCTATTTGATAGATTTCGGGTGCAGTTTTCTTCATTTTTTTGCGATTAATTAAAAAGATGAGTTAATTTTGCGCATTCATTTCATCAAAAGAAGAATGGCTGACGACTCTTTATTTTTGATTGACATAGACAAGATACTTCGGGAAAAGGCTCCGAAGCAGTCTAAGTATATCCCCAAGTTCGTGGTTTCTTATTTGAAGCATATCGTTCTCAAGAGGAATTGAATGTCTTTTTGCGGGAGTCGAAAGATAAAGTCGGTGTAGATTTCCTGAAAGCTTGTCTGGAGTTCCTTGATGCCAATATTGTGGTAAAGGGGGAGGAAAATCTGCCTAAAGAAGGGCTTTATACTTTTGTGTCCAACCATCCCCTGGGTGGGCAGGATGGAGTGGCACTGGGTTATGTCCTGGGCTCCTTTTATGGTGGCAAGGTGAAATATATGGTCAACGACCTGCTGATGAACCTG
>USJM01000115.1 GCA_900555005.1 uncultured Lachnospiraceae bacterium
ATCGTTCTGAACCCGCTGGGTGTCCCGTCCCGTATGAATATCGGACAGGTTCTGGAGATTCACCTGTCTCTTGCGGCAATGGCACTTGGCTTTAATGTCTCGACTCCGGTCTTTGACGGCGCGTCTGAGTCTGAGATTCAGGATACGCTGGAACTGGCAAATGACTACGTCAATCTGAGCTGGGAAGATTTCAGCAGGAAACACAAGGGAGAACTCATGGAGGATGTCTACGAGTATCTCCATGACCATCTTGACCACAGGAAGCTGTGGAAGGGCGTGCCGATTACAAGGGACGGCAAGGTTCAGCTGAGAGACGGACGGACTGGAGAGCCGTTTGACGGACCGACTACAATCGGGCACATGAATTACCTGAAGCTGCACCACCTGGTTGACGATAAGATTCACGCACGTTCAACAGGTCCTTACTCTCTGGTTACGCAGCAGCCGCTCGGCGGAAAAGCTCAGTTTGGAGGCCAGCGTTTCGGAGAGATGGAGGTCTGGGCACTCGAGGCATATGGCGCTTCCTATACGCTTCAGGAAATCCTGACGGTCAAGTCCGATGACGTCATCGGACGTGTCAAGACGTACGAGGCAATCATCAAGGGCGAGAATATTCCGGAACCTGGCATTCCGGAATCCTTCAAGGTCCTTCTGAAGGAGCTGCAGTCCCTGGCACTGGATGTACGTGTGCTCAAGGACGATGGAACAGAGGTGAAGATCATTGAGAATGTCGATTACGGGGATACCGATATGAGACATATCTTTGATGATTACAATGACCGCAAGTACGATCAGAACAAGGAGTCCTTTGCTTCCCACGGAATGCAGGTCCAGGACGAGAACGGTGAGGCAATTGATGAGAACGCTTCCTCTGATTCGGATGATTCTCTGGATCTCCAGGAAGACGGTTATGATAGTTCCGACAGTCCGGATTTCGAACTGACCGACGACAATGAGTGAAAGGAGTGCTTTCATGCCGGAAAATACTTCGAATGAAGTGTATCAGTCCATGACATTTGACGCCATCAAGATCAGCCTGGCTTCCCCTGAGAGAATCAAGGAATGGGCGACGAGGCACGGAATGCTTGGCGAGGTCAAGAAGCCTGAGACGATCAACTACAGAACGCTCAAGCCTGAGACGGATGGACTGTTCTGTGAGCGGATCTTCGGGCCGGTGAAGGACTGGGAGTGCCACTGCGGAAGTATAAGAAAATCCGCTATAAGAACATGATCTGTGACCGCTGCGGTGTCGAGGTCACAAAGTCGAGCGTCAGCGTGAGCGCATGGGCTGCATCTGCCTGGCTGCCCCGGTGTCCCATATCTGGTATTTCAAGGGGATCCCGTCAAGGATGGGCCTGATCCTGGATATGTCGCCGAAAGAACTTGAGAAAGTTCTCTATTTTGCAAACTATGTTGTCCTTGACCCGAATGTAAACGATCCGAATCCGGAAAAGTTCAACCAGGTTGATATCAAGTCAGATCCGGTGACGGGACTGGCCTACAAGGAGACACTGACAGAAAACGCATACGAGAAGAAGGTTCAGGAACTCGGGGATGCGGCACTGAAAAACCAGATCGGCCAGGAAGCATACGACAACCTGTCAGAGTCAGAGCGCCGGTTCCGCGCGCATGATATGGGCAGGCATATGTTCAAGGCACAGATGGGAGCGGAAGCTGTCATGCAGCTTCTGCAGGACATTGACCTTGAGGATCTGTGCGAACGGCTGAAGAAAAAGATGGAGAATGCGACTGCCCAGCAGAAGGTCAAGATTGTCAAGCGGCTGAAGTGGCGGAAGCATTCCGTGAGTCCGGCAACAAGCCGGAATGGATGATTCTGACTGTGATCCCTGTGATTCCGCCGGATCTGCGCCCGATGGTGCAGCTGGACGGCGGCCGTTTCGCAACATCCGATCTGAATGATCTGTACCGCAGAATCATCAACAGAAACAACCGTCTCAAGAGGCTGCTTGAGCTCGGAGCCCCGGATATCATTGTGCGAAATGAGAAGAGAATGCTCCAGGAGGCTGTTGACGCCCTGATTGACAACGGAAGAAGAGGGCGTCCGGTGACTGGTCCGGGCAACCGTGCGCTGAAGTCTCTTTCGGATATGCTGAAAGGAAAGAGCGGACGCTTCCGTCAGAATCTTCTCGGAAAGCGTGTCGACTATTCCGGCCGTTCGGTTATTGTTGTCGGCCCGGAGATGAAGATCTATCAGTGCGGCGTTCCGAAGGAGATGGCAATCGAGCTGTTCAAGCCGTTTGTTATGAAGGAACTTGTAGCCAGGAATATCAGCCATAATATCAAGAACGCCAAGAAGATGGTGGAACGGCTGGAACCTGGCGTCTGGGATGTCCTGGAGGATGTGATTAAAGATCATCCGGTTATGCTGAACCGTGCCCCCACGCTTCACAGACTGGGAATCCAGGCATTCGAGCCGACACTTGTGGAAGGAAAGGCCATCAAGCTTCATCCGCTTGTCTGCGCAGGTTTCAACGCTGACTTTGATGGTGACCAGATGGCAATCCATATTCCGCTGACTGTCGAGGCTCAGGCGGAGTGCCGTTTCCTGATGTTGTCGCCGAACAATTTCCTGAAGCCTTCAGATGGCGGAATGGTTCCGGTTCCTTCTCAGGATATGGTACTGGGTATTTACTATCTGACACAGGAGCGTCCGGGATCGATCGGTGAGGGGATGGTCTTTAAAAACCTGAACGAAGCCATTCTGGCTTATGAGAACAAGTATGTTTCCCTTCAGAGCCGGATCAGCATTCGTGTCACGAAGAAGATGCCGGATGGAACGGAACTCAGCGGACTTGTAGAATCGACCCTTGGCCGGTTCCTGTTCAATGAGGTGATCCCTCAGGATCTTGGATTTGTTGACAGAACGATTCCGGGGAACGAACTGAAGCTCGAAGTTGATCAGCTGGTTAAGAAGAAGGATCAGAAAAAGATCCTGGAGCGCGTCATCAATGTCCATGGCGCGACGCGGACAGCTGAGGTGCTGGATAATGTCAAGGCCATGGGATACGGTTATTCGACAAGAGCCGGCATGACCGTTTCCATTTCTGATATGACGGTGCCGAAGGAAAAACCGGATCTGTTGGCAAAGGCTCAGACAGCTGTCGATAAAATCAATATGAAGTATCGCAGAGGTCTTTCAACGGAGACGGAGCGGTATCGTGCAGTTGTAGATACATGGAAGAAGACGGATGATGAGCTGACGAAGGATCTGCTTTCCGGTCTGGACAAGTACAATAACATCTTCATGATGGCTGACTCCGGAGCACGTGGTTCTGATAAGCAGATCAAGCAGCTGGCCGGCATGCGCGGACTGATGGCAGATACGACCGGTCATACAATCGAGCTGCCGATCAAGTCCAACTTCCGTGAAGGACTGGATGTCCTGGAGTATTTCATGTCGGCACATGGTGCCCGCAAGGGACTGTCTGACACTGCACTGCGTACGGCAGACTCTGGATACCTGACAAGACGAATGGTTGTCGTTTCACAGGATCTGGTCATCCGTGAGGTGGACTGCTGCGAGGGCAAGGGAGAGATTCCGGGCCGATACATCTCAAAGTTCGCATACGGGAAGGAAATGATCGAAAGCCTTCAGGAACGGATCACCGGACGCTATGCAGCTGAGACGATCTGCGACAAGGATGGCAATGTTCTGGTCAAGGCCAACCATATGATTACACCGGCCAGAGCAGAGAAGATTATGAGCGTAGGCGTCGATGCGGACGGTCATGCCATCACGCGGGTTAAGATCCGTTCGATTCTGACGTGCGGCAGCCGGATCGGAATCTGCGCGAAGTGCTATGGTTCCAATATGGCGACAGGCGAGGCTGTACAGGTTGGAGAGCCGGTCGGTATCATCGCGGCACAGTCCATTGGTGAGCCGGGTACGCAGCTGACGATGAGAACATTCCACACCGGCGGTGTCGCGGGCGGCGATATTACACAGGGTCTTCCCCGTGTCGAGGAGCTGTTTGAGGCACGCAGGCCGAAGGGTATGGCAATCATCTCGGATATCTCGGGAACCATCCATTTCACCGAGACGAAGAATAAGGTGGAGATTACCGTCACAAACGAGGAGACTGGAGATTCAAAAACGTATTTGAAACCGTTTGGGACGGAGACCAAGCATAAGGATGATGGGACGTATCTGCAGGAAGGAGATCATGTCGAGGCCGGCGATCAGCTGATTGAAGGCTCGGTGAATCCGCATGATCTGATGAAGATCAAGGGAGTCAATGCCGTTCAGGACTATCTGCTCCGCGAGGTTCAGAGAGTGTACAGACTTCAGGGTGTTGAGATTTCAGATAAACACATTGAGGTCCTCGTCCGTCAGATGATGAAGAAGGTCCGTGTGGCGGATCCGGGTGATTCCCAGATGCTGCCGGGGACACTGATTGATGGTCTTGAGCTGGATGCTGTAAACGAAAAACTTCGGGAGAGAGGCCTCAAGGAGGCTACCTCAACACAGGTGCTTCTTGGTATCACAAAAGCTTCTTTAGCGACGGAGTCCTTCCTGTCGGCAGCATCCTTCCAGGAAACCACGAAGGTGCTGACAGATGCTGCGATCAAGGGCAAAGTTGACCATCTTGTCGGCCCGATGGAGAATGTCATCATCGGAAAACTGATTCCTGCCGGAACTGGTATGAAGCGCTATCGCAGCGTCAAGCTGGACACAAGTGCAGTCGATATTCCGGAAGGAGAACTTCTGAAGGATGAAGATGATCTGATGGAATCCGGCGATGATGGCCGCAGCGATGACGTTATTTCGCTGGATGAAGCGCAGGAGAATGTACCGTCTGAGACACCGGAGAGCTGACCCGTCGGCTGGGTCCACCCGGAAGATGCGGCGCTGTGACAGCAGTTCCTGGTGACGGACAACAGAACATGAGACAAAAGCTGGCTGCTGCATTTTTTATGATGCAGCAGCTCTTTTTTTCTTAATTTTCCCGGGGGAAAGTGGACGCTTCCGAGAACTGGTGATAAGATAGCGCAATCGGAGGAGCATCTTCATGAAAATCAGTACATTTTTCAAACCGCTGTCCTTTATCCCGGCTCTTCTCATTATGTATATGATCTACTCATTCTCGGCTCAGCCCGGGGAAGTCTCGTCTTCTGCAAGCTACAAAGGCAGTGAGGCCATCGTTTCTAATATAATAAGGTTACGCAGCAGAACTGGGAAAGCTGGCAGATTGAGGAGAAAGCGGATCAGATCAACAAGTACGTGAGGAAGGGTGCACATGTGACAGAATATTTCCTGCTTGCTGTGTCCGTTTCGTTTCCACTGTATGTGTATGGCGTCAGGGGGATTCTTCTGATGCTTCTTGCGGGTGCGATCTGTGTGGGATATGCGTTCGGAGATGAGAAGCATCAGGCGATGGTTGCAGGAAGAGTTTCAACGCCGCGCGACGTGGGAATCGATTCGATTGGCATATTCATCGGAATCATTCTTGTAAGAATCCTGGGGTGGTCAGCGCGTGTTTCAGTTACGGGACCGAGAATGGAACGACAGCAGCGGAAGATGCAGCAGGAGCTGGACAGACGGGAGGAGGAGCTTGCCTACCGGGAGGAAATGTTGAGAAGGCGCGAGCGGAAGGACGATGTAAGGCAGACATCATACCAGCCACTGAAAGAGACAGATCAGGAAGGCAGACAAGCGCGTATCGCCTGGACGAAACGAACCGCAGAGACGACTTTGTGCCTGATTCGTACATGGAAGACAGAAGCAATCGGGACAATTGGGATGGACGCGTCTGGCCGCACGATGATGATGAGCGTGCAGGGGATGAGGGCCCGGAGAATGAGCGCCCGGGGGATGATTACGATGCATCGGATGAGCTGTCTGATGATATTCCGTTGTTTCATCGGAAAAAGAGATAAAAATT
>USJM01000116.1 GCA_900555005.1 uncultured Lachnospiraceae bacterium
TTGTCCGGTCTGAGTCCATTCCGGCACGATGTCCAGCGGACGGTCCCGCTTTTGGGAAAGATGATGTCCGACACCACCTCGGCACCGGGCTGTACATCCCCCAGAATCACGCCGTCCGGCCGAAGGACAGCCGCTGGCCATTTTTCAGAGACTGCGTGACCAGGGCAGCTGAGTTCTCGGTTGTATCGCGGATATTCTTTGCAATCAGCTCGGCCTCCTTCTCCTGCTGGGAGGCATCCTCGTCGATGATGCAGGTAATATCGAGCTGACAGCTGTCCGTAATCGCCTTCACCAGAAGGCGCTGTTCCTCATCGCTCAGCTCCCTGCCCTGAAAGCGCACCGCCATCTGTCCGTTTTTGAAAAACTTCGCACTTTTCCGGAATTTGTCCCGGACATCCTCAAGCAAAGTCTCAAACGGGACATCCGATGCGCACAGAAGCGTCAGAACATACTGATTGCTTTTGAGTTCAAACGAAGCCATCCTTCATCTCCCTGATGAATCTGTCAGTTTAGTCATTTCTTGTATTTCCGCTCTGCACCTGAATCGCATGTCCCGGCGTGAGTTCAGAAAGATCCTTCTGGTTGAAGTAATAGTTGACAACGTCCTTCGCGATGGCGGCTGTATTCGCTGAGCTGTAGCCATTCGCGACACGGACAGCCAGTGCCATCGTCGGCTTGTCAGACGGGGCGTATCCGACAAACAGTGCATGGTTCGGCTTTGTCACAACCTCCTGCGCGGTTCCGGTCTTTCCGGACACGCTGACCCCCTTGTACCCGGTGAAGGCGCTGCTGTTCTGCACCACCTGCTTCATTCCCTCATGGATGGCGTCCCAGTCCTCCTGCGGCATCGATACCTGAGAATGCAGCTTCGGCTCATGTTCCGTCACCGTATTCCCGTTCGAGTCGGTTGTCTTGCTGATCAGGGACAGATCATAGCAGCTGCCCGAGTTTGCGATGGTGGTTACATAGCGGGCAAGCTCCGATACAGTGTAGGCGTTGTCGGACTGACCCATCGCGCCACGCACTGCATCGTAGGTCAGCAGATGCGGGCTCGTCTCCGGGACCTCGATTCCGGACTTCGAGTCCAGCCCGTACAGGGAAGCAACTGCTGGAGCTTCTTGACGCCGTCCTCATCGTTGTACGTCCCGCTCTCGGACCCCAGCCGGTAACCCAGCGTATTGAAGAAGAAGTTGCAGGAATTCTTAATGCCTGCGACCAGATCCTCCGTCCCGTGGATGCCGCCTTCATTGTAGATCCAGCACTTAATCGGTTTATCCGTCTGCTCGAAGATTCCGGAGCAGTAGATCGTCTCCCCGAGGCTCAGCACGCCCTCGCTGAGCGCGGCGGTCGCCGTGACCAGCTTGAAGGTCGACCCCGGCGCCAGAAGCTCCTGGGTAGCTCTGCTGTAGAACGGACTCGACAGATCCGTTGCCAGCTTGTTGTAATAGTCCGAATCCATCTCGTTGACAAGCCGGTTGCTGTCATACCCCGGATAGGTGACGCAGGCTCTGACCGCTCCGTTTGACGGATCCGTCACCACAATTGCCCCGGAGCAGGGCGCCAGCGCCAGCTGAGCCGGCGTGATTTCCAGGTTGTAGATCTTGTCCCGGATGAAATCGTAGGCGGAAAGGGATCCGTCTGACAGGTTATTGTAATCCTGCTCATTCATCTTAAGAACACCCTGGTCAAATAAAAGCATGCACATCTGGGCTCCGGACAGAGAACCCTCCATCAGCATGTAACGGAAAACGTGCTTGCAGAAGTCTGTATCCTTCAGAAGGTCTGCCGCAATATAGTCTGCCAGGGATGAGTAGACTTCGTTTGAATCCATATAGCTGGTCTGCTGCACGATCCCATCGATGTTGATCCAGTCCCTGGAAATTGCATAGGACAGGTAATCCTTCAGGCTGATGGTGCCGGCCTTCCACGACTTGTAGGTCTGGTCGGTCTTGTCGACAGCCTCCGTGTTCAGGATGCCTGCATTCGGAAGCATGGTGTCGACGATATAGGACTGGTAGACCTTCATCTCATCCGTCAGATCGTTGTAGATGGTTGGAGAATCGCTTGTCAGCTGACTCTTCAGATCCTTAAAGATCGAAGCGGCCTTTTTCTGGAACTGCTGATAAACCTCCTTCTCGTTGTCAGACGCATCCGCGTTCGAAAGGTGTGAGACACTCAGCACATTGTTCTCGAACAGGGAATAATACACATCGTAGACCGGGATTCGAACCTGGTCAGCAGACGTGATGTAATCTGTATTGATGGATTCCGTATCGACAATGTTCGCCCAGACAATGCCGGCGATGTATTCCTCAAGTATCTGGTAGCAGACCTTCTGAAGATTGGCGTCGATTGACAGATAGATGGAATCTCCCGCCTGAGGCTGTCTGACCGAATCGACGGAGAGTGTTCTGCCCAGGTTGTCGACAAAAATTGTCTCCGATCCCTTCTTCCCCTGCAGACTTGTCTCCATCTCCTTCTCAAGGCCGACCTTCCCCACAACGTCGGTTGAATCGTAGGAGGAATCTTTTTGCTGCAGATCCTTCAGCTCGTCCTCTGAAACCTTCCCGGTATACCCGATAATCGGTGCAAAATACATCGCATCGTTGTAAACCCGCTTGTAGTCCTCTGTTACCTGGATTCCCTTCAGCTCCCCGGTATTCTCCAGAAGCTGTGAGACCGTCTCGGAGCTGACATCCGACGCAATCGTGATGGCATTGTACCGCTGATAGCTGTTCTGCTGGAGCAGGCTCCGGAAATGACACAGCTTCAGCACTTCCTCAGGAGTGTAGCTTTCCGGAAGGTTCCATTTTTCGCGGTCCGCCTTCGTGACGCTTTCTGTCCCGATTCCGAAGTACTTGTCACTGCACAGAAGGGCAATCAAGTCCGCTGCGCTCATATCCACCTGCTTCGGGGAAAGCTCATCGATTGTCTTGTACCCGAACAGATCCGCCTTGAACCGGCTGAGATTGAATCCCTTCACGTTGTAAACATACTGTCCGTCAGCATTCAGACTGACCTGAAAATCATCTGACACGCTGTCCCCATGGCTCTCAATCACCTTGATGGTATTGTAGAGGATGCCATTGAGTGCGAGATTGTGGTCGCGATTGCTGCTGTAGCTGCCGCTGTCCTCCATCGTCACATCGTACACCAGCTGATTGTAGGCCAGCAGTTTTCCGTTTACATCGTAGATCTCGCCTCTCGTCGGCTTCAGGGTCTTGGTCCGGAGAATCTGCATGGTATGATTTTCATCGTAGTTCTCCCCGTTGATGATCTGAAGCGTGAACAGTCGGATGATCATGACCGCTGTCATGACAATGGAAAGCACCACGATGATGGCAACCCTCGGCCTCAGGCCGATGGAACTGATCCGTTTCCTGCTTTTTTTCTCTTTCTCTCTATCCTTCAATTTTCGCCTCACACGGAAAAATAACCCCTGATTGTCTTTTTATTGATCAGGTAGTTCAGCTGATAGACAAAAACCCCGAGAATGACCGTATAAATCAGTTCCGGGATGATGATTCTTCCGAAGTAAAAGAAGAAATGAATCCTTCCTCTCAGCAGGAAGGAACCAATGTACTGGTACAAACCACACAGCAGATCCGACAGCCCGATCAGAAGCATCGGTGTCTTGATATCATCATCATAGAAGATTCGATACGCGAAACCTGCCAGGAAACCGATCCATGCATAGATCAGCGCATAGTAGCCAACTCTGCCGCCGGAGAACAGATCGATCAGAAGACCGGTCCAGAAGCCCATCAGCTGCCTGTCCGGCTGCCGCACATCAGCGCAAAGCTCGCCGTCAGAATGACGGCCAGATTCGGCTCGATGGACGCGATGCAGAGCGCCTCCGGCCAGGCGGTCTGAAGAAGGGCCGTGACGATGCACAGAAGTGTCAGAGCAATTCGTCTTTTCATTGCTGGCCTCCCGCATTCTGACCGGACGTTCCGGCTGCTGCTCCGTCTCCCCCCGCTGTGCTCCCGTTTTCCGGACTGGCGGCGGCAGCATCCGCATTTGTGCTTCCTGTGCTTTTGGCCGGGTCTGCTTCAGAAGCTGCCGTCTCCGACTCGTCTGCCGCTCCGGCGGCCGCTTTTGCGCGCTCCTCCTTGTCATTCTTGCATCGTCCGAGCTCGCTACGTAGTTCTTGAGCGTCCGGATGACAAGAACCTCCTGAAGATGCCTGAAGTCCACAACCGGCGTCAGCTGACCGGACTTTGTCAGATTGTTCGCATCGTTGTTCAGCTCCGAAATATATCCGATCAGAATCCCGGGAAGATACTTCTCCGAGATATTACTTGTCACAACCTTGTCTCCGACATGAACGTGGTTGTTGTCATCCAGAAGCTTCACCAGTGAGATGGTTCCCTGGTCGATCAGCTGCAGGTTCCCGGCTACGATACAGGTATCGGAAGTTGTCGATACCATCGCGGAGACGTTGCTGTCGTCGTCAATAATGGAACGGACAGTCGCCCAGTTTGGCCCGACCTTTGTCACAATTCCGACAAGTCCTGCCCCTGCCATGACGTTGCAGTCCACCTGGATTCCGTCATTGGTCCCTTTATCGATCGTGAACGTATTGTACCAGTTGCTGCTTCCCCTTGAGATCACGTTTGCCCCGACCATGTCATAATCCGAATACTGGTTCTTCAGGTCCAGCAGCGTCTGCAGCCGCGTCAGCTCTTCCTTGTTCAGCACAAGCTCACTGTTCTCTGCCGTCAGCTTGTCAACCTTTTCCTGAAGTTCCTTGTTCTTCTCCTGCAGGCTTGCAGATCCCTCCAGGTTTGTCGACAGCCCGGACAGATACTGTCCGAAGCTGTTCATGCTTCTCTGAAGCGGTGTGACCAGGACCTTCAGGACATTCCCGGCCGGCCCGGACGCAGCGTCCGGAAATATGATGGAAAGTGCAATCAGACCCGCGCAGATGACGGTAATCACACCGAGCAGGGTCTTTCCGCTGTTTTTATCTTTATTCATCTTGACCGGACTCCTTCACCAGACTGGCGACCGCATCAGAGGATGCAGTTCTTTTTCATTGATCATTGTCACAATCCCGCGAATTGTCGAATTCTTCGGGTCCTGTATATGATACACCGGAAGAGACAGCTGCTTCTGAATATAAACCGGCAGATTCTGCAGCATGGACACGCCGCCTGTCAGAAAAATTCCCTCTCTCATGATATCCTTCCGAAGCATGGGAGGCGTCCTGTCCACTACAGACCGGATTTCCTCCACAATCCGGTCGACTGTACCGAGTACCGATACGGACACAGCCAGAGCCGGAATCATGTCAGATTTCGGAAGCCCGGAAAGCATGTGGACGCCGAACACCTTCTGTTCTATTCTGGGGCCATTGATCATGAATGCCAGATTGTTCTTCAGGCTTTCAGCCGTCTTCAGCCCGATGCTGATGTTGAATTTGCGCCTGACCATCGTTGCAATGTCCCGGTCAAGCTCCATGCCGCCCTCCCGCATCGTGCGCCCGATCACCACCTGACCTTCGGAGAGGACGGCAATCTCCGTCGTATCCGCGCCGATATTCACAATCATATGTCCCGCCGGGCTGAGCACCGGCAGTCCCACCGAGACGGCATCCGCCACAGCTTTGTCGACCAGATGAACCTTCCCCGGACTGAGCGTGGAATTCATGACATTGTAAAAGGCCCTCTGCTCTACGGGCGTGACCTGTGAGGGAACAGCGAGGCAAATCCCCGCGCTCTTCTGTGAAAAGGTTGTGAACTTTCTGAGCGTCTGCGTCAGGACGATCTCCATGTCAGAAGCATTTGCAATAACACCGCCCGACATCGGGCGGGAAACGCGGATATTCCTCGGATTCTTCCCGAACATCTCCCACGCATCGTTCCCGATTGCCAGAACCCTTCTGCCGCTGACAGCACG
>USJM01000117.1 GCA_900555005.1 uncultured Lachnospiraceae bacterium
TGCAGCTCCGTCAGGTACTCGCTCTCGACGTTCGTTTCATAACGGTCGTGTGACAGAATTCCATCGGATCTCCCATGACCGCCATGTGGTGCCGGGAGGCGTAGGCAAAAAGCTTCGGGACCAGCAGCTTTGTCTTCTGGAAACCGCCCCGGTAGCAGACGGACAGGTAGGTGCCGGCCGGCAGCGTATAGTTGCAGTGAAATTTCAGATAGGGCGAGTAGAAGAACACCTTCTTGGTTCTGTAGTCGGTCCCGGCATCATTGTGCGCATGGATATCAAGCATGTAGCAGTCACAGGCTCCGATTGTCGAGATGGTGTCTGTTCTGGAGAGAAGGGACGGATCCCGCTTCTTCATGTCCTTCCAGACCGCGTCTGTGTAGCGGGCAAGCTCCAGATTGATTTCTTCATCCGGCATGTAGGAATCGCGAAGCATCAGTACATGCCGCGCAGGAAGCTCGAGCTCCGAGACAGAGCCGCTGCAGTCCCGCTCCAGGTTCTCCCGGATGGAGCGCAGCCTGCCATCGATATTTGTTTTCTTTTTTTCAAGCACCCGGATCTGGTTCTGGATCCGGGTGCTTTCTGTCTCCAGCATCTCTGTGACATGGCGGATGTTCCGGTCTCTCTCGAAGGTCAGAATCTCGTCTGTCGAAAAGCCAAGATCCAGAAGCTCCCGCACCGTATTCATCGTCCGGACATCGTCAATCGTGTAGGTGCGGAATTGCTGGAGGGATCCCGGACAGGATGAAGGAGTCCGACCTTCTCATAGTACCGGATGGAATCCTGGCCGATATGGAAAAGCCTGGACAGGTCTCCGATTTTAAAGCGTGCTTTCCTTGCCGACATCTGAAAACGGGAGCCTCTCTTTCTGAGTGATCCCAACATATTTGTTAGGGAGCGGGATCATGGTTATAATCGAAAAAACAGATACTGCTTATTATAATGGATTGCAGATTCAGATGCCACCAGACGGACGCATGAGAAAGGGAGCTTTTCGGTGGAGAGAAATAATCTCCATTGCCGATTGCATTCTGTAAAAGAATCGGATAGAATAACCTTAAAAATTGATTAAAACTAAATAGATATCAATTTAATAACGCAAACCAGCAGTTGAAAAGGAGCAGAGACAATGAAAAACGCTGTCAGGTATTATTCAAGATCAGGGAACACAAAGGCGGCCGCAGAGGCGATCGCACGGGCAATCGGAACAGATGCGGTATCTGTGGACTCCGCCTCCGCACCACTTCAGGAGTCTGTTGATGTCCTGTTCATCGGCGGGGCACTCTATGCCTACGGAATTGACGAGCATCTGAAAGCGTACCTCGGCAGTCTGAAGAAGGATCAGGTCAAAAAGGCGGTCGTATTCTCCACCTCCTGGATATCAAAGCACGCCATTGACCTGATCAGGGGCGAGCTGAACCGGAAGGGGATCCCGGTTGAGAAGGAAACGCTTTACTTCAGAGGAAAGCCGGGTGAAAAACAGCTGCAGGATGCGGCGAACGTGGCAAGAAGAATCTGCGGACAGTGAGGTAGATCATGAGACTGGGCATCAGGGAGCTGAGACATAACTGGAAAAAATACCTGCTGGTAGAGATCATCGTTGTGCTGATGATGTTCATGGTTCTGTTTCTGTCCGGGCTGGTCAAGGGACTGGGCAGAGCCGTGTCATCCGGCATTGACAACATGAAGGCAGATACATTTATTCTCAAGGAAGACGCAGAGAAGCTGATCACCCTCTCCAGCCTTACACAGAAGCAGTACGAGGCTGTACAGAAGGAGTACGGGGACAAGGCTGCATCTATTGACATTCAGCGGATGTATCTTCAGAAGGATGAGGATGCAGACAAGGCAGATGTCACTTACTTCGCAATCGATCCGGACAGTTTCCTGAATCCGGACGTATATGAGGGAGAGAAGCTGTCTTCAGAGGAGCATGCTGTCGTTCTGGATGATGACTATGAGAGCGATGGCATCAAGGTCGGTGACGAGATCATCGATTCAGCATCCGGGGTCCGGCTGAAGGTTGCCGGGTTCACAAAAGATGCGATGTACGGGCATACGTCGGTCGCATACATTTCGACAAAAACCTACCGGGAGATCATGAAGAAGGCAAACCCGATGTACCAGGAGACGGTGCATGCTGCTGCCATTGAGGGCAGCGCAGGCAGCAGGGTTGACGGAACGAAGGAATATACGAAGGCGGAAATCATCAAGGCAATCCCGGGATATCAGGCGGAGCAGATGACCATCACGATGGTCGAGTGGCTGCTTGTCGTCATCACGGCGCTTGTAATCGGCATCTTCTTCTTTGTCATCAATCTCCAGAAGGAGAAGGAGTTCGGTGTCCTCAAGGCCATCGGTACCAGCATGGGAAGTCTGGTCCGCATGATCCTGAGTCAGGTGTTCGTGATTGCAGTTTTCGGAGCATTGGTTGCGGCAGGCCTGGTGGCAGCGATGAGTGCGGTGCTGCCGGCAACGATGCCCTTCTATCTTCAGACCACCCAGTCGGCGATTGTGCTTTGCGCGTTCGTCCTGATCTCGATTCTCGGGAGTCTGGCGACTGTTGTCAGAGTGGCTGGAATTGACCCGGCTCAGATTATCGGAGGTGATTTCCAGTGACGCAGGAAATATTAAAACTCAGCAATATTGTGAAATCTTATGAAGACGGGCGGACAAGAAGGACGATCCTGAGCCAGGTCAATCTGACCGTACGGGAAGGAGAGTTTGCGGCGATTGTCGGACCCTCCGGCTGCGGCAAAAGTACCCTTCTGAATATCGCCGGCATGATGCTGTCGCCGGATGAGGGAGAGGTTGACCTGTGCGGAACGAATGTCACAAAGCTTTCTCCAGGGAAATGGACGAGGATCCGTAAAGAGCAGATTGGCTTTATCTTCCAGAGCCATCAACTTCTGCCGTATCTGAAGGCAGGGGAGCAGCTCTCGGTGCTTCTGAAGACGAGTCAGACGGAGGTTCAGAGCCTGTTCCAGGAGCTCGGCATAGAGAACATCATCGATCAGTACCCGGCAAAGCTATCCGGAGGAGAACGGCAGCGTGTGGCGATCGCAAGAGCATTTGCCACGGACGCGAAGCTGATTCTCGCAGATGAGCCGACCGCCTCACTTGACTCCGAGCGCGGCAGGCATGCAGTCGAGATGATCCAGATGGAAGTCCACAGACGCAGCAAGGCAGCCGTCATGGTCACACATGATGAGCGGGTTCTCGATCTCGTCGATACCATCTACAGGATGGAAGACGGAAAACTCAGAGCGGTCTGAACGAGGCACTCGGCGCATCCTTCATGAGGAGACTCCCCGGGAAGCTGCCTAGGAAGTTTTGGCCTCGGAGGTTTTTGCCGGAGCGTGTCGATTTTCATGAGCGGCCGTGTTATAATTCTCATATCGGTTTATATCAGGCATCCGTGACCGGGTGCCTGAAAAGCGTGAAAGGCGGAAGAAAGATGAAGGAATTTTCAGGTCAGAAATCAGTGATCACACCGGAGGGCGTTTTTATTATTGGAACCTATGATGAAAACGGGACACCGAATGCCATGAACGCGGCATGGGGCCAGCAGAGTGATTATGGTGAGATCACTCTTTTCCTCGGAAAGCACAAGACAACAGAAAACATCAAGAAGACAAAGGCGTTCACGGTTGCTATGGCGACGAAAGATACGGTCGTCATTTCTGATTATTTCGGTATGGAGACCGGCAATAAGGTCAACAAGATCGAGAAAGCCGGAGTGCACGTGCACAAGGCAGCTCATGTGAATGCACCGGTTATTGAGGAGTATCCGCTGACACTGGAATGCGAGCTGAAATCGTGGGACGATGAGACTGGAATCCTGGTTGGAACCATTGTAAGCTCACAGGCAGATGAAAGCATCCTCACAGATGGGAAAGTGGATCTGGATAAGATGCAGCCGATTATGTTTGATATGGCGACGAATACATATCGTGTCATCGGACCGGTTGTGGGAAAAGCATTCCATGACGGGCTGCAGCTGAAAGGATAATAAAGTTTACATTTTCATGATAGGGCAAGTCCTGGTGGAAGGAATTCCATCAGGGCTTTTTTAATTGTTGAGCATCGGTGGAGGCATTTCCTTCGCGCCGGAGACAGAAGCGCTGGAAAGGGGCAGAACGTCTTGACAGGGAAAGAGGGATACAGGGGAGGGGACCTCCTCAGGGGTTGCACCTTTTGCAGGGTTCATACCCCATTGAGATCAGGTCATCCCTGGAACCGGTGTACTCCATCTTGTTGGAATCGGACATCTGGCCGACAGAGCTGCAGCCCGGATAATGGAACTTCCCGGTGTTTGTATTGACGATGTACGTCATAGCCGATCCTCCGGAGGTACTTTCCGGGGCGGATACTATCTGCGGCGATTCTCCGGACGCCTGATCCTGAGGAGTGCTGGCCTGTTTGCTTATACTCTGTGATGCGTCAGAGCTGGCGTCAAGAAGATCATAGGCGTTCATCCCCAGAGCCAGCGCAAGAGCCGCATCAATGCCATCTCCCGGGAGGCTGTGATTCTGCCTGAACGCCGCAGCGGCCGCTGCTGTTCCGCTTCCTGCGATTCCGTCGGGCGAACCGCAGTCATAGCCCTGATCGTTCAGCGCCTTCTGGACAGCCTTGATGACAGAAGGAGAGGAAAAGTTCACGCCATCATATTTGGCAGTTTCACTTCCGGTATAGGGCTTGCCGGAACTGTCGCCGGTTGCATAGTCGATGAAAATGCCTGGCTGGACATTGTAACAGTAAACGTTAAAGGAGACGCCGCTTCCGCTGTCCTCAACGGACTCCGCTTCCATCAGGACTCCCGATGCCAGCAGGTTGCTGTCTTCAAAAATCGGAGTAACGCGGTAGAGCACATGGTTCCCGGTTTCCTTTATATAATCGGCGACCTGGTTCTCATAGGGCAGCATGCCCTCGACGTTCATGTACCGGGTTCCGGTGATCAGGTTCTCTTCATTGGCATTCTCCCCGGACAGCTCGTAGGCAATCAGATGACAGCGGTTATAAAGATAATTGCCATCGATTCCCTCATATTTTACAGTATGCCACCCACTAGGCTTAATCATACCTATTTCTCCGCGTTCTTCGGTAGGCATAATATCAATACCAACGCAAGCCATTACAACACCGCAGCGCCCAAGCTCATCAAGTTGAGAATAATATTCATAAGACTCTGTTACCATATCACTGTTACCAAATGCGGGCTGATTATTATTTAAAACAACATAGGGTTGTTGGCCGTCAAATGCAGGTATTTCATCAAGTGTTGCGGCATAAGAAACATTATCAAACAAACCGTTAATTTGGCTTAAATTGTTTGTAAATGTTATGTCACAAGCTGATAAAAACAGTAGAAAGGATAACAATAAAGCTATGATAGCGCTTTTAACTTTCATAGAATAACTCCATATATCTATAATTTTATAATTTTCCAAGCATCGACAAGCCTTTCAAGCGACCAAATTGCGTTTGCCGGTGAGGTAGACGGCAGGCAGATTGCTTCTTGTTCAATTTGTTTTGCAATATACTTGTTGTAATATTTTTCAGCTGTTTTGCCGTTAACAAAAATTTGCTTAATATTGGCAAGCGATAGAATTATACTTAAGTCGTTAGGTACAACATTTTTTATTGAACTGTCAGAACTTCCTATAATGTCACAAGGGCAATAACATCCCAAAGGGCTAAACGGTTTGTTAAAATAAATTTTCGTTTTTCTTCAACTGTTTTTGGTGTTTCACTTTCAAAAATTTTGGCTAACACCTCCAAAATCTGTTTTGCGGATGGCCATAGAAAAACATCTGCTCGCGTGATTTTTGTGACGGAAAACTACCTAAAATCAGTATTTTGAATTTTTGTCATATAGCGGTGCGATTGGAT
>USJM01000118.1 GCA_900555005.1 uncultured Lachnospiraceae bacterium
ATCCCGCAGGATTCTTTTTTATGAATGCGACCGCTCATCATCGAGTGCGGAGCATGAGAAAAGGGACTTTTGTGTCAGAGAGTACTTGAAAGAAATAGGAATTGACACAGTGGGTATGTGGTCGTATAGTAAACATATGAACAGATGCTCATATGTTTGCGAAAACATTCTGATACACAGGAGAGCGGAAAAGCAGAGCAGGCACACCGTTCGGGAAGGAGCGCCGGTTCGACTGGCTGCAGAAAAATGGAGAGGGAAGGGAGGGAGATGAAGATGGCAGAGTGCGATGTAGATCTGTGTGAGGTCCGGGAGGTTCACCAGGAAAAAGTTTCAGAGATTACGGCGAAGATGCCGGAGGAGGATGAGCTTTATGACCTGGCGGAACTGTTCAAGGTGTTCGGGGACTCGACGCGGATGAGAATCCTGTTTGCCCTGTTTGAGGCGGATATCTGCGTATGTGACCTCGCGCAGGCGCTTGGAATGACACAGTCGGCGGTTTCACACCAGCTGCGGATTCTGCGGCAGGCTAGGCTTGTTAGCAGCAGACGGGAAGGAAAGCAGGTTATTTATTTCCTGACAGATGAACATGTCAGGACGATCATCGACAAGGGAAGAGAGCATATTGAGGAAGACTGACGAGGAGACCGCAGGACGCCTCGGATGACATGACATGGCAGATAAAGGGGGATACAAGTGATGAAGAAAAAGTTCGGGTGCGAAGTAGACTGTGCAAACTGTGCGGCAAAGCTTGAGGATGCGATCCGGAAGGTGGATGGCGTTGAAGCGTGCAGTGTCAATTTTCTGACGCAGAAACTGACATTAACGGCTCCGGATGACCGGTTTGACGAGGTCCTTCAGGCCGTTGTGAAAAAGGCAAAGCATGTTGAGCCGGACACTGTGATTCATATCGGCTGAGAAAAGGGGACGGACATGACGAAGAAGGAGCATCGGACACTTATCCGGATTATTGTGACGCTGATCTGGTTCGCTGCTTTGCTGGGGACAGGCCGCGCAGGACTTCTGAGAGGAGCCGGGACATATGGCAGATTTCTGCTTTACTTTCTGCCTTATCTGCTGATCGGCTATGACGTATTGCTGAAGGCACTTCGGAATATCATCCGGGGACAGGTGTTTGACGAGCATTTTCTGATGATGATCGCAACCTTTGCAGCCTTCGGACTTGGTCTGATGGGGGATGAGGCTTATTCAGAGGCCCTTGCAGTCATGCTGTTCATCAGATCGGGGAATTGTTCCAGGATGTTGCGGTTGGGAAGTCCAGAAAATCAATTGCCGACATGATGAGCATCGCCCCGGAGAGTGCGAATGTCGAGCGGAACGGCAGGGTTGAGGTCGTGGATCCGGAGGAGGCTCATATCGGGGATATCCTGCTGATTAAGGCGGGTGAGAAGGTGCCGCTGGATGGAACTGTCATTGAAGGAGAATCCTACCTGAATACAGCTGCGCTGACAGGTGAGTCGGTGCCGCGCCGCGTAAAGGCGGGGGATCCGGTCATTTCCGGCTGCGTGAACGGAGAGGAACGCTCCGGGTGCGTGTGGAAAAGGAGTATGAGGACTCCACGGTTGCGCGGATTCTGGATCTGGTGGAGAATGCGAGTTCCAGAAAGGCACGCCTGGAAAACTTTATCACAAGGTTTGCACGCGTCTATACGCCGGTTGTCACGATCGGTGCAGTTCTGCTGGCTGTGCTTCCTCCGCTTTTTCACATCGGAGGTCTGACATATGCGGACTCAATCAGAAGGGCCTGCAATTTCCTGATTGTCTCATGCCCCTGCGCACTTGTCATTTCGGTGCCCCTCGGCTTTTTCGGCGGGATCGGCGCCTCTTCGAAGATCGGTGTGCTGGTTAAGGGAAGCAATTACCTGGAGGCGCATCCGGTCTGTCAACGCTTGTCTTTGACAAGACGGGGACGCTGACAAAGGGAGAGTTCCGGGTGCAGAAGGTTGTTCCGTCTGCCGGGGAATCCGACACTCAGAATCTGCTTGGCACTCCTGAGGAGGCGCAGCGCAGGCTTCTTGAGACTGCGGCATTGGGAGAGAGCTATTCCAATCACCCGATTGCCCGGTCGATCCGGGAGGCTTTGGGTGAGAATACAAGTCTTGACACCGCAAGAGTGACAGATGCAAAGGAGGCTGCAGGACATGGAATCGAAGCGCTTCTGGATGGCAAGAAGCTTCTGATTGGAAACCTGTCGCTCATGACATCGAATCATATCGACGCAAAGCCGGCAGAAGAGCCGGGGACCATCATCTATACAGCACTGGACGGTCATTACCTGGGATATATCGTGATCAGCGACACGGTGAAGGAAGGCGCGAAGGAAGCCATCCGGGAGATCAAGGAAGCCGGTGTATCCAAGACGGTGATGCTGACCGGAGACAGGAAAGGTGCGGCTGTTCAGGTCGCAGAGACGCTTGGAATCGACGATGTTCACAGCGACCTTCTTCCGGCAGACAAGGTTTCGGAGGTTGAAAAGCTGATTGCAGAAGCCGGAAAAGCCGGCGGAAAGCTCGGGTTTGTCGGTGACGGGATCAACGACGCACCGGTTCTTATGCGGGCGGATGTCGGGTTCGCCATGGGAGCTCTTGGCAGTGACGCGGCGATTGAGGCTGCGGATATTGTCCTTATGGATGACGATATCCGGAAGATTCCGAAGGTGATCCGGATTGCCAGAAAGACGATGCGGATTGTGAAATCTAACGTTGTGTTTGCGATAGCAGTCAAGCTGCTGATTCTGGCGCTCTCCGTCTTTGGGCTGGCTTCCATGTGGGCGGCTGTCTTCGGCGATGTTGGCGTCGCGATTCTCTGCATTCTGAATTCCATGCGGACACTGCATGAGTCACGCTGAGAATATGCCCTTCCGGTTGGCATGGGTCATCCGGAGGGGCATTCTTGTTGAAGGTGGGCCAGAAGCATGATGCATGCTTGCTTGTATATCATGGCTTCTGGCGACCGGGCATCATCGGGTGCGGAGTACGAGATAAAGGCGACTTGAAGAATGGCAGAAACACTGCTATGATGCAAAACGGTATGTTTGACAAGGGTGAACGATGTGACAGGTGATCGCAGGTGCGGGAGCCTGCGGGGGAGCATTTGATGAGCAGTGAAATGAAGAGAAGAATCCTGATGACGATCGCAGGGGTCTGCATCTGTGGACTGAGTGTCGGGATGTTCAGTTTTTCGGATCTGGGTCTTGACCCGTTTCAGGTCTTCGCACATGGGACCTGGCATCTGGTGCATATGGGATTTGGAACCTTCTATGCGCTGGTGAACATCGTGCTCCTCGTACTCATTTTTTTCGTGAACCGGCGTAAGATCGGGCTGGGGACGGTCATCAATCTGTTTGGAGTCGGCTATATGGCAGAATTCTCGGAGTGGGTGATTCGTCATTTCGTCCATACGGAGTCATTTGGCGTCCGCTTTCTGTTCTTGGTTCTGGGAATTGTGGTGATGTGCCTGTCCTCCGCCATCTACTTTACGGCAGACCTCGGGGTTTCAACCTATGATGCCATCGCACTTACAATCGCGGAGCGGACTCGTTTTCAGTTCCGGTTTATCCGGATTGCAACCGATCTTGTCTGTGTGGTGACCGGCTGGGTGGTTCTGGATCTGACAAGGCTGTCCAGCTTTCCGAAGGGCGGATCTGCCCTGCAGATTCTCCTGTGGTCGCTCGGCGGGACGGTCGGTGTCGGGACGATCATCACGGCATTCTTCATGGGGCCGCTGATCGCTTATTTTAACAGGAAGGTCGCAGAGCCGATGCGGTACGGCAGACAGGTGCGGCAGGCGCGGGATCCTGACGGGAACAGACGGGCCTGAAATAGGAACGGCGCTGATGCGGATGCTGCCGGAAGGCAGGGTTGACAGAAAGGAGTGACTGAACGATGAAGATTATGTTTTATTCACTGAGACCGTTTGATGAACTTCCATATGCGGAGAAGTTCAGCAAACAGTACGGGATTGATTTTGCCTGGACGGCGGATTACCCGAATCCGGACAATATTAAGCTCGCTGAGGGATGTGACGCAGTCAGTTCGACACCCTGCGATATGAGCGCAAAGTATATCGACGCATTTCATGATCTTGGGGTGAAATACCTGCCCTGCCGCAGCATTGGATATGATCACATCGACATGAATGAAGCCCGGAAGCTCGGCATGAAGGTTTCCAACGTGAGCTATGCTTCTGGAGGAGTCGCGAACTATGCTATCATGATGATGCTGATGCTCCTGCGGAAGATGATGCCGATCATGAAACGGGCTGAGATTCAGGATTACCATCTGAAGGGGAAGATGGGGAGAGACATCTCGAACTGTACGGTCGGTGTGATCGGAACCGGTCGGATCGGACGTACCGTGATTCGCTCATTATCAGGCTTCGGCTGCCGGATCCTGGCATATGATCCTTATCCGAACGAGGAGGTCAGGAAGTATGCGACCTATGTTTCGGCTGACGAGCTGCTGGCTCAGTCCGATATCATCACGCTTCATGCACCCGCCAGCAAAGCCAACTATCATATCCTGAACCGGGAAGCCTTCGCAAATGCAAGGACGGTGTCCTGATCGTAAATGCGGCGCGCGGCACGCTGATTGACACCGCGGCACTGATCGATGCGTTGGAGAGCGGGAAGGTCGGAGGAGCAGGCCTTGATGTCCTGGAGCATGAGGCCGGGCTGTACTATTACAACCGGGAAGGCGATGTTATCCGCAACGATGAGATGAGCATCCTTCGTTCATTTCCGAACGTAATCCTCTCCCCTCACACCGCGTTCTACACCGATGACGCGGTGGAGTCCATGGTAAATGGAATCTTTGAGAGTGTCAGCTGCTGGGCGAGAGGGGTTGAGAACCCGCACGAGGTGCACTGAACACGAAGAAACAGGTATACACAGGGCTTGAGGAGGATGAATATGGAATTCAGCAGAACGGTGCAGCGGTTCGGAGATGAGATCTTCGCGGCACTCAATGAGAAGAAGATCGCGTTGGAAAAGCAGGGAAAGACGATCTACAACATGAGTGTCGGGACACCGGACTTTGAGACGCCGGAACACATCAAAAGAGCGCTGATTGAGGCAGCAAAGAAGCAGGACAGCTGGAAGTACGCGCTGCGCGATTCAGACCGGCTTGTCGAGGCAGTCATCTCTTATTATCAGAAGCGCTTCGGCGTGACGCTCAGGCCGGACCAGATCCAGAGCTGCAACGGGACGCAGGAGGGGATGGGCCATATCGGGATGGTGCTGGCGAACGAGGGCGATACGGTTCTTCTTCCGACGCCTTGCTATCCGGTTTTCATCACCAGCGTGAAGATGGCAGGGGCGGAACCCTGGTATTATCCGATGACCGCTGAGAATGGGTTTCTGCCGCGTGTGAGTGATATTCCGGAGGATGTCGCGCGTCGGGCAAAATACATGGTCGTGTCGCTTCCGTCCAATCCGATGGGCTCGGTCGGAACACCAAAGGTCTATGAGGAAATCATTGCCTTCGCGAAAAAGTACGATATCCTGATTGTCCATGACAACGCGTACAGCGATATCATTTTCGACGGGGTGGAGGGGAAAAGCTTCCTCAGCTATCCAGGTGCGATGGATGTCGGGGTCGAGTTCTTTTCTCTGTCGAAGAGCTTTAATCTGACGGGCGCAAGAATCAGTTTTCTTGTGGGACGCAGCGATGTCGTGCAGGCTTACAAGAAGCTGCACACGCAGATTGACTTTGGTATGTTCCTGCCGGTTCAGGAAGCGGCGATTGCGGCGCTGACCGGACCGCTGGATTCCGTGAAGGAGCAGTGCCGGAAGTATCAGGAGAGAAGGGATGCGCTCTGCGGCGGGGTCCGCCCCCTTGGCCGGGGGATGGGGTGACGGCCCGGGGGGCAA
>USJM01000119.1 GCA_900555005.1 uncultured Lachnospiraceae bacterium
TTCACCGGTGTGGACGCCCTCCTGAGAGGGCTTTCCCGCTATACCGAAGAACCGGCGCTGCCAGATACCTTTTCGGCAAAGGTTTTCAAGATATCCAGAGACGCATCCGGAACCAGGCTGGCCTGGATCCGGGTGCTCGGTGGCACGCTGCGTGCGAAGATGGAAGTCACCGTTTCCGGGATACAGCGTTCTCTGGACGCACAGTCCGGCAATGGTGCTTCAGCCCCCTCCCCGCTTAAGGTTGACCAGCTTCGTCAGTATTCCGGGGACAGTACAGTGTCCTGCGTGAGGCTCCGGCCGGGCAGATTGTCTGCGCCACCGGACTTGATACCGTCTCAGCCGGACAGATTTTGAGAGATGATACAGCAGCCGGGCTTCCGGACAGCTCTCTTGAAGCCGGCGCATCTTCCGGACGGACGGACAGCCTTCCGGAAGATGCAAAGACCGCCGTGATGCTGTCTGAATCCCTGCAGCACCGCTCGGTATCGGAGCATCTGATCCTGCCAGTCTTTCGGAGCGCGATCCTCCTCACGGATGACACGGACCCTGTGACAGCCCTGCGCAGCCTGAAGCTTCTCCAGGAAGAGGAGCCGATGCTTGGAATCGAATATGATCCGCGCACAAAACAGATTTCCGCCGAGATCATGGGGGAGGTCGAGACTGAGATCATCCGGAATCTTTCTGAAAAACGCTTCGGCATGTCCATCTCCTTCGGGCCTCCTTCCGTCGTCTACCGCGAAACGATTGCTGCCCCAGTCGAAGGCGTCGGTCACTATGAGCCCCTCAGGCACTATGCGGAAGTGCATTTGCTGCTGGAGCCGGCGGAACGTGGAAGCGGCATCTCCTTCGACACGAACCTAAGCACTGACGCCCTCCCGCTGAACTGGCAGCGGCTTGTTCTGTCCTCCCTCATGAGCATCCATTTCCGGGGTGTCCTGACCGGATCGGAGATCACTGACCTGCGCATCACGCTGATTGGAGGCAGGGCGTCCGAGAAACACACAGAGGGCGGCGATTTCCGCCAGGCTTCTATCCGCGCACTCCGGCAGGGTCTGATGTCGGCAGAGAGTATCCTCCTCGAGCCATGGTACCGCTTCGAAGCGGAAATTCCGCAGGATGCCATCGGACGGCTGATGAGCGATATCCAGCGGATGGATGGCCGTCTGGATCCGGTCGGCGGGGATGGTGTGCGGGCACAGGTAACCGGCTTTGTCCCGGCTTCCGAAACAGGTGATTATGCTGCCGAAGTACGTTCCTACACACACGGCACCGGACAGATTTCTTTCTCCCTGTCAGGATACGAGCCCTGCAGAAATCCAGAAGATGTCATTCTCAAGACTGCATATGACCCGGCATCTATCTGGAGCAGCCGGCCGATTCGGTCTTCTGCTCGCACGGCGCGGGCGTAACCATTCCGTGGAACGAAGTGCGGCGCTATATGCATGTCGATACCGGATGGCATCCTGACACGCAGGAGGTTTCAGGCGGCAGCCTTCAGATGGACGGCAGACAGGAAGAAGGCAGACAGGAAGACGGCCGGCAGGCCTTCTCCTCCCAGTGGCGCAAAGCACAGACAGCGGAAAAGAAGTCCTGGCTGCAGCAGCAGCATGACATCAGTGCCGGGGAGGAGGAACTTCGCCGGATCTTTGAACAGACATACAAAGGCTCCTCCTGGAACACACCGCTCCGCGACCCCGCCAACGACTTTCCGGGTGATTCAACGGGCCTCTGGAGCCGTGACGGCTCTCTTGAGCGCAGCGCAGGGCTGCCTGCCGGCAGCAGCAAAGATCAGCCCGATGGACCGGACCGTCCGCACGCTTCACAGCGTCAGGGCACAGACTTCAGGCCTGCCGGTTCTGCCCGCGAAGATTATCTCCTGGTGGATGGCTACAATATCATCTTCAACTGGCAGGAGCTTCGCGGGCTGGCAGCAGAGAATCTCGATTCCGCAGCTGGAAAGCTGACCGAAATCCTGTCAGATTTTCAGGGCACACAGAGCGGCCGGCTGATCATTGTGTTCGACGCCTACAAGGTTCACGGCGGAAAACGGCACATCATCCATCAGAGCAATGTCGACATCATCTACACAAAGGAGGCGGAAACCGCAGACTCCTACATCATGGAGCTGACACATTCTCTTGCAAAGAAGGGGAACGTGACGGTTGCCACCGGAGACGGAATCGTCCAGATGATCATTTTCAGTGCAGGTGCACGGCGGATGTCCGCCAGTGAGCTGAAGGATCGCGTGAACGAGGCAAAAAAGAAGATCCGCGATAGGTATCATGTCTGAACAGACTGCAGTCTGTTGGTTTGCAAACTCTGCCGTGTCTCTGCTGAGAGGTCCCGCTCTTTGAAGCAGTGCCTCTGTGTGTTCTTTCTGTGAACTTGTTTGATCATCCAGTCAAAATGGGATATACTGCAGATATGTTAGCATCGTACGGCATAGACCATCTCTTTTTGATGGTCGGAAAGAAGGTATCTGATATGTGCACTGCAGCAACGTACAATACAAGATGTCACTATTTTGGACGGAACCTGGATCTGGAATACTCCTACCACGAGCAGGTCGCGGTGACCCCCCGCAACTATCCCTTCCAGTTCAGGAATGTGGAATCCATCATGAAGCATCCGGCGATCATCGGCATGGCTTTTGTCGTGAACGGCTTCCCGCTCTACTACGATGCCATGAATGAAAAAGGACTCGGAATGGCCGGGCTGAACTTCCCGGACAACTGCGACTTCAAAGAACCGCAGGAAGGAAAGGACAACATCGCTTCATTTGAACTGATCCCCTATGTTCTCTCTCTCTGCAGCACAACCGCGGAAGCGAAGGCTCTTCTTTCGCACATCAACATCACAAATGAACCCTTCAGCGACAAGCTCCCGACCAATCCGCTGCACTGGATGGGCGCCGACGGCAAGGATGTCATCGTTGTCGAGCAGACAGCATCCGGCCTTCATGTCTATGATGATCCGGTCGGTGTCATGACGAACAATCCGACCTTTGACATGCAGATGAACCGTCTGGCAGACTACCGGAACCTGTCTGTGGAATCGGCCGGGCCGTGCACCTTTGCAAGAGGACTTGACCTTCATCCGTACAGCCGCGGCATGGGCGGCATGGGGCTTCCGGGGGATCTCTCCTCCGCTTCAAGATTCGTGAAAGTCGCCTTCACGCGGATGAACTCTTTGTCGGATGACTCTGAGTCTGCCAGCATCAGCCAGTTCTTCCACATCCTCGGCAGCGTCGAGCAGCAGCGCGGACTCTGCAGGCTCGGCGAGGACAAGTATGAGATCACAATCTATTCAAGCTGCTGCAACCTGGATCTCGGCATCTACTACTACACAACCTATGAGAACAGCCAGATCAGTGCCGTTGACATGCACCACGAGAATCTCGACGGCGACACGGTCGTCACCTATGATCTGATCAAGGGCCAGCAGATCCAATACCAGAACTGAACTTCTGCGCCCGACGCTTTCCGCACGGCTCTGTCAGGCTTGCCCGGATATCACTCTTCCTGCGTAGTCGGACGCTGCCCTTGCTGCCTCCTGCACCGTAGTTCCTCCGGAAAGGGCATGGATGAACGCACCGTCAAAGGCATCGCCGGCTCCCAGTGTCGAGACAGGCTTCACCGGCTTTACCGGAATCCAGGTTTCCTTGTGCTGTCCGGCAGACAGCACAAGGATCGGATCGGCTCCATTCCTGGCAATCACCGTTTTCTGCGGCCTTCTGCTGCTGTCTTTTCCACCCATCCTGTCCAGGAGCACCTCTGCTGCGGCCTTCTGACCGGCATGCCCCGTCACCTGACTGAGCTCGTCACCGCCTGATCCGAGCACCAGGTCGCTCATGCCAATCATCTGCTCCATGGAGGCCTTCCGCACCCCCGCATACCCATAGGACTCGGCACGCACATTCAAGTCAAAGATCACGGTGGCACCGTGTTCCTTCTGCTCTTTGAAGAAGGCCAGAACGGCTGCGTTGTTTGCAGCATCATCCAAAAATGCCATCCCGCTCGTAAAGATAATATCCCCGCTCTCCGCCTTCGGCGTATTCCGGAAGCTGTCTGCTGTAAAATGCGGGTAATCCGCCCACGGCGGGACAAAGCAGAACATTGTCCGCTCACCGCTCTCATCCAGAACAGCAATGCAGTACATGTTCGACCTGTCGCACGGCACAGCGCCGCTCATGTCCACGCCTGCCTTCTCCATCTCTCCTTCCAGATACAGTCCAAGTCCATCCAGCTTCAACGGCGTGATGAACAGAGGGCGGCTCTTTGGATCTGACAGCTTTCCGATGTTCCGGGCAACATTCGCAACCGATCCCCCGCACTGCATCCGGACCAGCATAGAATCAGCAGTTTTTTTTGAGAAATCTCCTCTTGCAAGGGCTGCGCGCATCCCGCCGTACGGCACGATCAGATCACAGCACAGATCCCCTACACATATGACGCTCACAGCCCCACCTCACTCGAAGGAATGCGCGATCCGGCAGAATTCCCGGACCTTTCCTATGTTCTTCCGGACCAGTTCTCCGTTCTCTTTGTCAGAGGTCTTGGTCAGAGAATCGACCGCATACGGATGCACAGCCCTGATCGCATCCGCCACATTGTCCGGTCCGAGACCGCCTGCAAGGATCACCGGAACCTTCACCTTCTCCACGATCTCCCGGTCGATGTTCCAGTCATTCACCTCGCCGGCTGCTCCGACACCCGGAACCGTCTTTGACACCGTATCCAGAATCAGAACATCCGCAAATGTCGCCTTGTATTCTGCTTCCCTGATGCTCTCCGGTCCTGTGATCCCGACTGCCTCCATCAGCTGGACACCTGGAATCTCACGGCGCAGCCGTTCCGCAAACTCCGGATTCCCGTCATAGTTTGCGCACAGATGCAGGACATCCGGCATCAGTCTTTTTGTCTGCGCCAGTACCTCATCCGCTGTCTCCCCGACAGAGATCAGAATGCGGACAGCCTTGTCCTTGATGGCATCAAAGATTTCCTTCGCCCTCTCCTCCGTGATCGCGCAGGGAAACTTTCCGCCGTGCACGCCAACCAGAAGGCCGATCCGGTCCGCCCCGGCGTCGATGCAGGCGAGTGCCTCCTCTTTTGTCTGAATGGAATAAATCTGTGTATACATACCAATAACCCCTTTCCTCTGCACGGCCTTTGGAATGGTTCCAATGGTTCCGGCGTCCTGTCTTATGATCAATTCTCCGGTTATTATACCATTCCTGCCTGTTGTCTGTTGTCCGGTTGACACCACTCATTTATAATCATGATTACAGTGTCAAAAATCCGTCACCACGCATGTCTGCATGCAAGTGGCGGCAGGACTCAGGTACTTTTTCACTTTGTCTCGCCAGGAGAAAATATGATGGATTCACAGCTGCACAAACAGTTCAATGTCATCTTTTTCGGGACGCTCCACGTCCTGGCACTGGCTGCCATGGCGATGGCCTGCGGAATTGTCTGCGGCGTTGTCGGCGGCTTCTTTGCAAGAGGCGTGACAGCCGTCACCGGCATCCGCTTCCGGCATCCGGCCGTCATGCTTCTGCTCCCGGTCGGAAGCGTCATCATCTTTCTGTTTTACCATATGCTGCGCTACGATAAGGCGAAGGGAACCAACATGGTCATTCTCTCGATCAGGTGCGGAGAAAAAATTCCATTTCGCATGGCCCCCGCGATCTTCGTCTCAAGCATCTTCTCGCACCTGTGCGGCGCATCGGTCGGCAGAGAAGGCGCTGCCCTGCAGCTTGGCGGAAGCATCGGTCATGCGATGGGGCATCTTTTCCATCTTGATCATAAAGAACGGCGAACCATGGTTACCTGCGGAATGGCTGCCGCCTTCTCCGCT
>USJM01000120.1 GCA_900555005.1 uncultured Lachnospiraceae bacterium
GGAATGTCATCGGGTACTCGAACGCAGAGATGGATCACTTCCAGACCTCCTCCCTGATTACCAGGGCGACCAATGATGTCCAGCAGGTTCAGATGGTCACGACGATGATGCTCCGGATGGTGCTCTATGCGCCGGTGCTGGCGGTCTGGGGAATCGTGAAGGTCTACCAGTCCCACGCTAACATGAGCTGGGTGATTCTGCTGGGGATCGCAGTGATCGTGGGCATCATCCTCACGCTTGTGGTGCTGGCGATGCCGAAGTTCAAGAGCATGCAGAAGCTTGTGGACAGGCTGAACCTGGTTTCCAGGGAGATCCTGACCGGACTGATGGTGGTTCGGGCATTCGGAAGGGAGAAGACAGAGGAAAAGCGCTTTGACGACGCCAACACCGATCTGATGCGCACACAGCTCTTCACGAACCGCGTCATGACCTTCATGATGCCGTCAATGATGTTCGTCATGAGCGGACTCGGCGTTCTGATCACCTGGGTGGCTGCGCACCGCGTCGATGCCGGGACTCTCCAGGTCGGCGCCATGACCTCCTTCATCACCTATGCGATGATCATCATCTCCTCATTCATGATTCTGACTGCGATGTCGATCATCCTGCCGCGCGCAGGCGTCGCGGCGGAGCGGATCCATGAAGTGACATCCACAAAATCCTCAATTAAGAACCCGGAGCATGAGGAAATTCCGCAGGAGAAGAAAGGGGTTGTGAGGTTCGACCATGTGAACTTCCGCTATCCCGGCGCGGAAATGGATGCCCTTCACGATATTACATTCACGGCAAGACCGGGCGAGACGACAGCCATCATCGGAAGCACAGGCTCCGGCAAGAGTACGCTGGTGAATCTGATTCCGCGCTTCTACGATGTCACAGAGGGCTCGATCACGGTGGACGGAGTTGACATCCGAAAACGGGATCTCCATGATCTGCGGGCGGAGATCGGGTTTGTGCCGCAGAAGGGGACCTTGTTCTCCGGGACGGTTGCCTCCAATATCCGGTTCGGAAGACCGGACGCGCCGGATGAGGCGGTCAAGCGTGCGGCTCAGATCGCACAGGCGGACGATTTCATCATGGAGAAGGAGGACCAGTACAACAGCTTCATTTCCCAGGGCGGCGGCAATGTGTCAGGCGGCCAGAAACAGCGGCTTTCGATTGCGAGGGCGATTGCGAAGAATCCGCTGGTACTGGTTTTCGACGACAGCTTTTCGGCGCTTGACATGAAGACAGACGCGAGGCTGCGGGCGAAGCTTTCCGAGGAAGAGAAGACCGTGACAAAGATCATTGTTGCGCAGAGGGTCAGCACCATTCTGAGCGCGGACCAGATTCTGGTACTCGATGAGGGAAGGCTGGTCGGCTGCGGGACGCATACGCAGCTGCTTGATACATGCGAGGTTTACAGGCAGATCGCTGCGTCTCAGCTTTCGCAGAAGGAACTGGAGGAAACGCGCCATGCAGAATAAATATAGAAAGAACAGGCCCTCCGGATTCGGAAGAGGCTCTGAGGAAGAGGCAGCAAAGCGCGCAAAGGAGCAGCAGCTGGAGGAATTCCGGAAGAGGCAGCGCGCTTCTGCGCCCAAGCACGGACCAGGTCGGAACCAGGTGGTTGAAAAGCCAAA
This sequence comes from uncultured Lachnospiraceae bacterium, assembly GCA_900555005.1. The sequence continues at coordinate 1,623 of USJM01000120.1, forward strand.
GGACTTCAGGGGCTCGTTCGGAAAGCTCCTGCGTTATATGGGGCGGTACAAGGCGGCTGTCTTCGCAGTCATGATCTTTGCCGCTGTCTCGACGGTGTTCAATGTGTTCGGCCCGAAGATCATGGGCCATGCGACGACGGAGCTGGCGCAGGGGCTGATGCGGAAGGTGCAGGGGACCGGCGGAATCGATTTCGGAAAGATCGGACGGATTCTGCTCTGGACACTCGGCCTGTATCTGGCATCGGCTGTCTTCAGTCTGGTCCAGGGCTGGATCATGACGTCGGTCAGCCAGAAGGTCGCCTACCGGATGCGCCGGGAGATTGTGGAGAAGATCGACCGGATGCCGATGAAGTATTTTGAGAGCCGGCCGTACGGCGATGTCCTCTCGCGGATCACGAACGATGTCGATACGCTCGGGACCGGCCTGAACCAGAGCATCACGATGATCATCACCTCCATCGCGACCCTTGTGGGGGTCGTTGTGATGATGCTCACCATATCCCCGGTGATGACCCTGATTGCGGTGGTCGTGATTCCGGTATCCGGTGTGCTGGTTGCCTTCATCGTGAAGAAATCGCAGAAGTATTTCATGCGGCAGCAGGAATCACTCGGGATGATCAACGGGCAGATTGAGGAGGATTTCTCCGGCCAGCTGGTCATCAAGGCCTTCAACCGGGAGAATGTCGTCCTGAGTGAATTCGGGAAGACAAACAATGATCTCTATGACTCAGCGTGGAAGTCGCAGTTCATATCCGGTGTCATGATGCCGGTCATGAATTTCATCAGCTATCTTGGGTATGCAGGAGTCGCGATCTCGGGCGGACTTCTTGCCATCCGCGGCGTGATCGGTGTCGGAGATATCCAGGCGTTCATCCAGTATGTCGGGAACATCAAACAGCCGCTGGCACAGATGGCGCAGGTGATGAACCAGGTGCAGTCGATGACGGCTGCAGCGGAGCGTGTGTTCGAGTTTCTGGATGAGGAGGAGGAAACCGGGCTTCCTGACAGCCAGGATGCCGAAGAAACACAGGAGCACAAATCGGCTGAGCATACGAAACAGACCAACGTGCAGGACACAGCGGCCGGTGAAAGGAACCATGCCGGTGCGGGGGACAGACGATCAAAAGGGATAGGAGCGTAGAGCAGACGGGCCTGCCGGGGAAGGTCTCAGGAAAAGTGGATTTCGACCATGTCCGTTTCGGATACAATCCGGATCAGGTCATCATCAATGACTTTACAGCCCATGTAGAGCCTGGGCAGAAGATCGCCATTGTCGGGCCGACGGGTGCCGGCAAGACGACCATTGTCAAGCTTTTGATGCGTTTCTACGATGTCAGCAGCGGTTCCATCAGCCTGGACGGCAGGGATATCAGAAGCTTTGATCGGCATGAGCTGAGGGATCATTTTGCCATGGTCCTGCAGGATACATGGCTGTTCGCCGGAACAATACGGGAAAACATCCGCTATGGCAGACTGAATGCGACCGATGAGGAAGTCGAAGCGGCTGCGAAGGCGGCCTACGTCGATCACTTTATCCGCACCCTCCCGGGCGGGTATGATATGGTGCTGAACGAGGATGCGACAAATGTGTCCCAGGGCAGAAGCAGCTTCTCACCATTGCGCGGGCTATGCTTGCAGACCGCAGTGTGCTGATTCTGGACGAGGCGACCTCTTCCGTCGATACCCGGACAGAGCAGCTGATTCAGAGCGCCATGGACCGTCTGATGAAGGGCAGGACAAGCTTTGTGATCGCGCACAGACTGTCAACCATCCGCAATGCAGACCTGATCCTTGTCCTGAATCACGGCGATATCGCGAGCAGGGGACACATGAGGAGCTTCTCGAAAGACAGGGATTCTATGCGGACCTGTACAACTCTCAGTTTGCTCAGGGCGCGGAGGCGTAACAGACGTGGAAGCGTGAATCTGCCGGCAGATCAGCAGATTCTCTGAGCGTGCATGGCCAAAACTGACAGCCGGAAGAGGATGGCAGGGCACAGGCAGGTTCCGGATACGGAACTTCTGCTTGACAGCCCTGCCGTTTTCGTGTTACCATCACGTCCATGATGCTTTAGCGTGGTAAAGCAATAAAGTGATTGCGGGGCCGATCGTATGACACCATACATGCCTGCATGCAGGCGGTACCGGGAGTGATTGGCACGGAATCCAATACATGATGCAGGACATCAGGAGGAGTGGCGATGATGAAGAAAAGGATTCTGGCAGGTGTACTGAGTGCGGCGATGGCTGTTTCGATGTCTTTCACGATGGCCTATGCGGGGGAGACGGAAGCAGTCTCCGGGACAGAGGTTGCTGCGAATGCGGACGGGCTGGCGACAGAGGGCAAGTTTGTTGTCGGCTTTGATGCCGAGTATCCGCCGTACGGATATATGGACGATAATGGCGATTATACGGGCTTTGACCTGGAACTGGCCCAGGCAGTCTGTGATCTGGAGGGCTGGGAGCTGGTCAAGACACCGATTGACTGGGACTCCAAGGACATGGAGCTCAATTCCGGCAACATCGACTGCATCTGGAACGGCTTCACGATGAACGGGCGGGAAGACTCCTATACGTTCTCTGTACCGTATGTCAATAACAGCCAGGTCATTGTGACAGCAGATGATTCCGGCATCAATTCGCTGGCCGATCTGGCGGGCAAGACGGTCGGTGTTCAGGCGGATTCTGCGGCCCTGGCACTGCTCAGCAAGGATGGGGATCAGGCAGACCTGGCGGAGACCTTCGGAGATCTCCAGCAGTTCGCGGATTACAATACAGCCTTCACAGAACTGATGGCCGGTTCTCTCGATGCGGTCGCCATTGACATCGGGGTCGCGCAGTACCAGATCAACGGACGGGACGGATACAAGATCCTGGATGAGTATCTGAATGCAGAACAGTATGCGGTCGGATTCAAGAAGGGGAACACTGCATTGTGCGATACGGTCAACAAGGATCTCAAGACGCTGCTGGATAATGGAACCTTCGACAAGATTGCGAAGAAATATGAAGGCCAGGGCGTCGATCCTACGATGCTTTGCCTCCGGGAGAGCTTTGGTGAAGCTTCAACCGAGGCTGAGACCGAGGCACAGACTGAAGCCTGAAAGTTGACAGGGCAGAGCAGAAAGATGGACAGTATCTGACGCAGAAAAACGGCTGCGGCCGCCTTTCTGCGTCAGTTCTTGTGTTCAGCAGGAGGATATATGAGTTTTCAGGTCATGATGATGCAGCTCGGGCAGGGTATGCTGAAGTCAATGGGAATCTTTTTCCTGACGCTTCTGTTTTCGCTGCCGCTGGGGCTCCTTGTAGCACTGTGCCGCATGAGCAAAAGCGGCATTCTCCGGACAATCATGCGTGTGTACATCTCGATTATGCGCGGAACCCCTCTGATGCTGCAGCTGCTCGCCGTTTATTTCGGGCCTTATTATCTGTTCGGGGCCAAGCTGGGGAAAAACTGGAGATTCTCGGCAATCATTATCGCATTCGCGGTGAACTACGCCGCATACTTTGCGGAAATCTACCGCTCAGGAATCGGTTCCATGCCAGCCGGTCAGTACGAGGCGGCCAGACTGCTCGGCTACTCAAAGTCCGGAACCTTCCTGCGGATCATCTTTCCTCAGGTGATCAAGCGGATCCTTCCGGCCATTACGAACGAAGTGATCACCCTGATCAAGGACACATCTCTCTCCTTCTCACTGGCCTATGCAGAGATGTTCACCATCGCGAAGCAGATCGCCGCGAAGGAAACTTCCTTTATGCCGTTCCTCGCGGCAGCGCTGTTCTACTATGTGTTCAATGCCATTGTCGCCTTCGCGATGGAGCGCATTGAGAAAGCGATGAATTACTATTCGGTATAAGGCAGAAAGGAGAAGAGCATGGCACTTCTGGAAATGAAAAACATCCGGAAATCCTTCGGAGATCTCGAGGTGATCCGGGACATCTCCCTTCGTGTGGATGAGGGAGAGGTTCTCTCCATCATCGGGCCCTCCGGATCCGGCAAATCGACAATGCTCCGCTGCGCGGCCATGCTGGAGACCATCGACTCCGGTGAGATCTGGTATATGGGTGAGCGGGTGGCCTGGGCGGACGGACATGGCGGACTGCACTATCCGAAGAAGGCGGAGCTGAAGAAGGTACGCTCCTGTTTCGGACTTGTGTTTCAGAATTTCAATCTGTTCCCGCAGTATACAGCGCTTGAA
>USJM01000121.1 GCA_900555005.1 uncultured Lachnospiraceae bacterium
AGCACATCGCCGGAACCGTATAAGTCTCCTTGCCGGTCAGCCCGAGCCCGATCATCGTCATACAGGTCGGGGCGCAGGCCGTCAGTCCGGCCGGGCCTCCTCCGTACCAGTTGAAGCCCCATCGGTAATCCCACTGCATGATCAGCGGAACCCGGGCGGCGCCGGATTTTCCTGTATCCGTGAAGGTCTTCTTTTCTTCATCTGTATAGTGGAAGGCTGCCGGAGATTTGTAATCGTGCCCGTATTCATACAAAAAATGAATGACATTCGGGTTCCCCTCAGCATGGACGATGACATACGGGTAGAACCGGCCGGCCATGTTGGTCTTGACCCACTCATATTCATCCCGCGTATTCTCCACCGTGAGCGTACTTTCGGAGCCGAGCATTGTCGGGCCGCCGTTGTAGCCGGCACCGCCCAGGGAAGTGTCGCTGAGACTGCTTCCCTCCGCCTCGGTGTCCGTCCCCGCCCGACTGCCTGTGCTGTCATTGCCGGCTGCACCAGAGCTGCCATTGTCGGCACCGCCTGCATCTGCGTCTGCCCCAGCGCGGGAACCGGAAACGGTCTCGCTTCTGCCGGCGCCGATCAGCAGCTGGTCAGAGGCCTGCACGGGTAAAGCCAGACACAGACCGGTACAGGCAGCAAGCAGGCAGACGCATCTGAGGGCGCTGCAGCGTTTGAATGTATATCCTGATCTCTGTTTCATAGATGATTCTCCTGAACTGCTTTCTGCTTTCTTTCATCTAGTTTACAGCCCGCCGGATTTCCTGGCAAGCAGCCGCCTGTGCATCGCCCGTCTGCCCGAACCGGACGACAGTGGGCGTCCCCGCAGGCAGACGCCGTTACCGGTTTTCCTGACAGCTGGAGGATGCATTCGCTGTCATGCGGACGATTTCGCTGCTGGGTTGAGGTCTTTCTGGCAGCAGGATCGTCGAATTTCCAGTTTACAAATGAAGAACCGGTGATTATGATAATTCGCAAGGGCTGCTGGATATGGCATGTCGGGCAGATCACTGCGGGAAAGCCCGCACGGCGGCTGCAGCACCTGGAATGAACCGCAGGCACAGAAGATTGGAGAGACGCGATGAGTGAAGGCAGGAAACCGTATTCTGAGATGAGCAACGAGGAACTGGAGACACTGGAAAGAAAACTCAAGGCTGAGTACAAAAAGATCCAGGGGCTGGGGCTCGAGCTGAATATGTCAAGAGGAAAGCCCTGTGTGGAACAGCTTGACCTGTCCATGGGCATGATGGATGTACTCAGTTCCGACAGCGATCTGCGCTGCGAGGATGGGACAGACTGCCGCAACTATGGCGTCCTGACTGGCATCCCGGAGGCAATGGAGCTGATGGGCGATATGATGGAAGTCCCGTACGATCATCTGATCATCTATGGGAATTCGTCCCTGAATGTCATGTATGATCAGATTTCACGCTCCTATTCTCACGGCGTGATGGGCAATACCCCCTGGTGCAAGCTGGACAAGGTCAAGTTCCTCTGCGTGGTGCCAGGGTATGACAGACATTTCCGCATCACAGAGTACTTTGGAATCGAGAACGTCTGTGTGCCGATGCTGGAGACCGGACCGGACATGGATATGGTTGAGGAGCTGGTTTCCTCCGACGAGTCCATCAAGGGAATCTGGTGTGTTCCGAAGTATTCCAACCCGACCGGAAATTCCTACTCCGACGAGACAGTCCGCCGCTTTGCGCGCCTGAAGCCTGCGGCGAAGGACTTCCGTATCTACTGGGATAATGCCTACACCATCCATCATCTGTATGACCACGACCAGGATCACCTGATCGAGATCCTTGCCGAGTGCAAGCGGGCAGGCAATCCGGATCTGGTTTACAAGTTCGCGTCGACCTCCAAGGTCTGCTTCCCGGGTTCGGGCATTGCGGCGATGGCAACCTCCCTCAACAATCTGGAGGATGTCAAGCAGCAGCTCAGGGTGCAGACGATCGGACACGACAAGGTCAATCAGCTGCGTCATGTCCGGTTCTTCAAGGATATCCACGGGATGGTCGAGCACATGAGAAAGCATGCCGACATCCTGCGTCCGAAGTTTGAGATGGTCGAGAAGATCTGCGAGGAAGAGCTCGGCGGACTGGGGATCGCAAAGTGGACGAAACCGAAGGGCGGCTATTTCATCTCCTTTGATACGATGGATGGCTGCGCGAAGGAGGTTGTCCGGAAGTGCGCAAAGGCAGGTGTTGTTCTGACACCGGCCGGGGCGACCTATCCGGGCGGCGTCGATCCGCATGACGCCAACATCCGGATCGCGCCGTCCTTCCCGCCGCTCAATGACCTGAAGACGGCAACCGAGCTGCTCTGCCTGGCAACAAAGTATGCCGCGTGCACGAAGATTCTGGAACAGAGAAGAGCCGAGGCACCGGCACCGGTTGCGGCACAGTAAGCCCTGTCCTTCTATAAATTCTTCGGAAATGGTTTACAATCAAAAATAATTGGTGTATAGTACGGAAAAGGTCGCAAAGAAGCGCTCATCAATGGCTTCTTTGCGCCTTTTTTGTTGTAAATATCCCATGTGGGGCATACCCGCATCATCACAGGGAGGATCTGCATGTTTGACGTAAGGAAAGACCTGCCGCAGTCGCCGCTGTACGACACAAGCTTTGAGCATGATGCCTGCGGAATCGGCTGCTGTGTAAACATCAAGGGGAAAAAGAGCCATGAGACCGTGAATCATGCTCTGACAATTGTCGAGCACCTGGAGCACCGCGCCGGGAAGGACGCGGAGGGGAAGACAGGAGACGGTGTCGGTATTCTGACCCAGATTCCGCACAAGTTCTTCAGGAAAGTCTGCTCGGAACTCGGGATCAGTATCGGCGGAGAGAGAGAGTACGGCGTCGGCATGTTCTTCTTCCCGCAGAATGAGTTTGCGGAAAACCGTGCGAAGAAGATGTTCGAGACCATCGCACAGAAAGAAGGCCTGAAGTTCCTGGGCTGGAGAAAGGTCGATATTTGTCCGCAGGTGCTGGGGCACAAGGCCCTTTCCTGCATGCCGGATATCTGGCAGGCGTTCATCGAGAAGCCGAAGAACGTCGCAAAGGGGCTGGATTTTGACCGCCGCCTTTATGTCGTCAGACGGCTGTTCGAGCAGAGCTCGGAGACAACCTATGTTCTTTCATTGTCTTCCAGAACCATTGTCTACAAGGGCATGTTCCTGGTCGGACAGCTGCGCACGTTCTTCAAGGATCTGCAGGATGAGGACTTTGAGTCCGCAATCACGATCGTGCATTCCAGATTCTCGACGAACACCAACCCGTCCTGGGAGAGGGCGCATCCGTACCGCTTCATTGTCCACAACGGAGAGATCAACACCATCAAGGGAAATGCGGACAAGATGCAGGCACGCGAGGAGAATATGTCGTCTCCGTATCTCGAAGACCAGATGGCGAAGGTCCTGCCGGTGATCAAGGAGGGAGGCTCAGACTCCGCGATGCTGGACAATACGCTGGAATTTCTGGTCATGAGCGGAATGCCGCTTCCACTGGCTGTCATGATCACGATCCCGGAGCCCTGGGACAACAACAGCGCGATGAGCCAGAGACGGAAGGACTTCTATCAGTATTACGCGACAATGATGGAGCCGTGGGATGGCCCGGCATCCATAATATTTACAGATGGCGATATGATGGGCGCTGTCCTCGACCGGAATGGTCTGCGTCCGTCCCGCTATCTGATTACGGACGACGATACATTGATTCTCTCCTCGGAGGTCGGTGTACTGCCGATTCCGCCGGAAAAGATTGTGGTCAAGGAACGTCTTCATCCGGGCAAGATGCTGCTGGTAGATACCATAGAAGGACGTGTGATCGACGATGACGAGCTGAAAAAGCACTACGCCGGCGCTCAGCCGTACGGCGAGTGGATCGATTCCCATATGGTCAGCCTGAAGGATCTGAGGATTCCGAATCAGAGAGTGCCGCGGTACGGAGAGGACATGCTGCAGAAGATGCAGAAGGCCTTCGGTTATACCTACGAGGAGGTTAAGACCTCCATCCTGCCGATGGCCCTGACCGGGAATGAGCCGATCGACGCAATGGGCGTCGATACACCGCTTCCGGTGCTGGCCAAGACGTATCATCCGCTGTTTGACTACTTCAAGCAGCTCTTCGCGCAGGTCACCAATCCGCCGATTGATGCGATCCGTGAGAAGATCGTCACATCGACAACTGTCTATCTGGGCAAGTCCGGAAACCTCCTCGAGGAAAAGCCGGAGAACTGCGAGATGCTGAAGGTGGACAATCCGATTCTGACGGACACTGATCTGATGAAGATCCGGAACATGAAGCGCCCGGGCTTCAAGGTCGAAGTGATCCCGATGATTTACTACAAGAACACCAGTCTTGAGAAGGCGATCGAACGCATGTATATCGACGTCGACCGCGCATTCAAGGAGAACGCCAACATCCTGATCCTCTCCGACCGCGGTGTTGACGAGACGCATGTCGCGATTCCGTCGCTTCTGGCCGTGGCTGCGGTCAACCATCACCTGGTTGTGACAAAGAAGCGGACCAGCGTGTCCCTCGTTCTGGAGAGCGCGGAGCCCAGGGAGGTGCATCACTTTGCGGCCCTTCTCGGCTTCGGCGCAACGGCAGTCAATCCGTATCTGGCGCAGGAGACCGTCTGGGAGCTGGTTGAGAACCACATGCTCGACAAGGATCCGTACGCGGCGGTCGATGACTATGACCGCGCTGTTCGGGACGGCATCGTTAAGATTGCCTCGAAGATGGGAATCAGCACGATCCAGTCCTATTCCGGATCGAAGATCTTCGAAGCGATCGGGATCGACAAGAATGTCATCGACACGTATTTTCCGGGCGTCGTCTGCAGAGTCGGCGGGATTACGCTGAAGGATATCGAGAAGTCTGTCGATGATCTGCACTCCGCGGTTTTCGACCCGCTTGAGGTTGAGACAGACGAGACGCTGAACTCCCCCGGACATCACCAGATGCGCTCCGGAGGAGACGACCATCTCTACAATCCGGCGACGATCCATGCGCTGCAGATGGCGACGAGAAACGGCGATTACAAGATGTTCAAGACCTACTCAGATCTGGTTGAGGACGAGGACTCCGTCAAGACGCTGAGAGGGCTGATGGACTTCAACTATGCAAAGAAGCCGGTTCCGATCGAGGAGGTCGAGCCGGCATCGGAGATCGTGAAGCGCTTCAAGACAGGAGCGATGTCCTTCGGGGCCATTTCCGAGGAGGCCCATGAGACCATGGCCATCGCGATGAACCACCTGCATGGCAAGTCGAACACCGGCGAGGGCGGAGAGGATTCCTCCCGGTTCCATGTCGGAAAGGATGGTATCGATCGAAACTCCGCGATCAAACAGGTCGCATCCGGACGCTTCGGCGTGACGAGCGAGTATCTGATGAGCGCAAAGGAGATTCAGATCAAGATGGCACAGGGAGCCAAGCCGGGCGAGGGCGGCCATCTTCCGGGAGCGAAGGTCTATCCGTGGGTCGCGAAGGTTCGCCACTCGACACCGGGGGTGTCTCTGATTTCCCCGCCGCCGCACCATGACATCTACTCGATTGAGGACCTGGCGCAGCTGATCTATGACCTGAAGAATGCCAACCGGGCAGCCGACATCAACGTGAAACTGGTCTCTGAGGCGGGTGTCGGCACCGTTGCGGCGGGTGTTGCAAAGGCAGGTGCGCAGGTCATCCTCATATCCGGGTATGAGGGGGCTCCGGAGCAGCTCCGAGAAGCTCGATCCACAATGCAGGTCTGCCGTGGGAACTGGGACTTGCGGAGACGCACCAGACACTGATTCAGAACG
>USJM01000122.1 GCA_900555005.1 uncultured Lachnospiraceae bacterium
GATCTTTCCGTCCGGGATGTCATAGAACCGGTTGATCAGGTTCGTGATCGTTGTCTTGCCGGCGCCGGTGGCACCGACGAAGGCGATCTTCTGGCCCGGCTTTGCATAGAGTGTGATGTCGTGAAGCACCAGCTTGTTCGGGACGTAGCCGAAGTCGACGTTGAACATCCGGACATCACCCTGCTGCGGCGTGTAGGTAAGCGTCCCGTCATGATGCGGATGCTTCCACGCCCATTTTCCGGTCAGATGGTCTGCCTCATGGATGGTTCCGTCCTTGTCATAGTCTGCATTGACCAGCTCTACATAGCCGTCGTCTTCCTCGGGCGCCTGGTCCATCAGCTCAAAGACACGGGAGACGCCGGCAAGACCAAGCGCGATCATGGAGACCTGCATGGAGGCCTGCCCGATGGACTGCGCCAGCTGCCTGGTCATTGCCAGAAATGATACAATCACGCCGATTGTGACGGTGTCGATCCCGTCAGTGTCAGGTTCGGCGCCTTGAGCGTCACGAGGAAGCCGCCCAGGATTGCCAGAGCGATGTACATGATGTTTCCGACATTTCCGAGAATCGGCATCAGCATGAAGCCGGCACGGTTCGCGCGGTCGCTGTCCTCAAAGAGCTTCTGGTTGAAGGTGCGGAAGTCAGCCTTCGCAGCCTCCTCGTGGTTGAAGACCTGGACGACCTTCTGACCGTTCATGATTTCCTGGACGAAGCCCTCCTCGGCCGCCAGTGACTTCTGCTGATCGACCATACCGCTTGCGGAGCGGCCCGCGAAGTTTTTCGAGATCCGGCTCATGACGTACATGAAGAACGCGACGCCGATGGTCATCCAGACAGAGAACTTCAGCATGGAAATGACGATCGCAATGACGGAAAGACCGGTCTGATAGATCATCGGGAGTGACTGGCCGATCATCTGCCGGATCGCATCCGTGTCGTTGGTGTAGGTGGACATGATGTCCCCGGTCAGGTGCTGGTCAAAGTAACGGATTGGAAGTGTCTCCATGCGGTCGAACATGTCATCCCGCATGTGCTTCAGTGTACCCTGCGTCACCGTTGCCATGATCTGAGCATAGATGTTGGACGCGATGACACCCGTCGCGTACACGGCGATCATGGTTCCGATGATGGAGAGCAGCTGCGGATAAACTGCCTGAAGGCCTTTAGTCATTCCGGGGGTGATGGCGGTGTCGACGAGGGTCTGAAGGAAGACCGATGCGATGACGCCCGAAAGCCCGGAGACGGCGAGGCAGATCAGGACGATCACAAGGCGCCATCTGTAAAAATGAAACATGTACTTCATCATCCGGCTGAAGGTGCCGGGCTTTACCGGAGGCCGCCTGGAAGACTGCTTTTTTTCAGAACGGACCTTCTCTGCGCTGCGCGGATCCGGAGCCGAGGCTTCAGTCTGCGTCTGAGCCGCTGTAGCTGCCCGAACGGCCTGTGCCTGAACGGCTGTCTGATTCTGTGCTGCTGCCATCTTACGCATTCCTCCCTTCCTGGATCTGTGCGCCTGTCTGTTTTTTTGTCTCATCCTGCTGTGAACTCCGGGTCTGGGATTCATAGACCCCCAGTAGATGCCGTGCCTTGCGAGCAGTTCCTCATGCGTGCCCTGCTCGACGATACGCCCGCCGTCCATGACAATGATGTTGTCCGCATCCTGGACGGAGGAGACGCGCTGCGCGATGATAATCTTTGTGGTGTCCGGGATCTCCTCGCGGAACGCCTTGCGGATCAGTGCGTCCGTCTTTGTGTCGACGGCAGAGGTCGAGTCATCGAGAATCAGGATCTTCGGCTTTTTCAGAAGAGCTCTGGCGATGCAGAGCCGCTGCTTCTGGCCGCCAGACACATTGGTTCCGCCCTGTGTGATCATCGTCTGATACTTGTCCGGGAACTCCTGGATAAAGCTGTCTGCCTGTGCCAGCTCGCAGGCATGGCGGATTTCCGCGTCCGTGGCATCCGGGTCTCCCCAGCGAAGGTTCTCGCTGATCGTTCCGGAGAACAGGACATTCTTCTGGAGGACGCAGGCAACCTGATCGCGCAGGACTGTGAGGTTGTACTTCCGGACATCCTCGCCGCCGACCCTGACGGATCCCTCAGACACATCGTAAAGTCTTGAGATCAGCTGTACGAGTGACGACTTGGACGAGCCGGTTCCGCCGATGATGCCGAGTGTGGATCCGGACGGGATGTGGAGACTGATATCGGACAGCGCATACTTTTTGCTGCGGTCTGAGTATTTGAAGGAAACATGGTCAAAATCCACGCGGCCGTCGGAGACCGCTGTCAGCCCATTTTCGGGTGAAGTAATTGTGGCATCGTAGGAAAGAACTTCCGCGATACGCTCTGCCGACTCCTCCGCGATCATGCACAGCACGAAGATGAAGGACAGCATCATAATAGCAAGCAGAATCTGCACGCCGTAGTTAATCAGGGACGAGAGTTCGCCTGTGGTCAGTTCGGAGCCTTTCGTGGAAATGATCAGCCGGGCACCGATATAGCTGATCAGGGTGATGGAGGCAAACACACAGGCCTGCATGGAAGGTGTGTTGAAGGCGAGGATTTTCTCGACATGGGTGAAGTCGCGCCGGACCTCCTCAGATTCCATGTGAAACTTTTTCTTCTCATAGTCTTCCCGCACGAAAGACTTGACGACGCGCATCCCCTGGATGTTCTCCTGCACACCGTTGTTCATCGCATCGTACCGTTTAAAGATGCGGACGAAGATCGGATGCGTCTTGATCGCGATGCCGAAGATGATGATTCCCAGAATCGGAATCATGATCAGGAAGATCAACGCCATCTTTCCGTTGATGGAGACGGCCATCACAACCGAGAAGATGATCATCAGCGGCGCACGGAAAGCGCCGCGCACCAGCATCGCGAAGGCGTTCTGGACGTTCGTGACATCGGTCGTCATGCGGGTGACCAGGGAAGCCTCCGAGAAGTGATCGATGTCGTGGAAGGAATAGGTCTGTACGCGGTCAAAGATGTCCTGCCGCAGGTTCTTCGCCAGCCCGCAGGAAGCCTTCGAGGACTCTGCTGCGGCTGCTGCTCCGAAAAACAGGGAGATAAATGAAATGACCAGCAGCCATATACCGTAGTACACGAGTGGCTGGATGGACCGCTCTCCCATGTGGTCGATGAGCTTTGCCATCAGGAATGGGATGATGACTTCCATGATGACCTCACCCGAGACCAGCAGTGGGGAGAGGATGGATTCCCGCTTGTATTCCCGAAGGCTTTTTGCCAGTGTCTTGATCAAAGCTGTTCCTCCTTCTGAGTCTGATTGGTACGGATGGTTTCTGCAGGCTGTGCGCCAGGACTGTTTCCGGATACATTGTCGAGCAGCTTGTACAGAAGGCGTCTGAGCTCGACAGCCTCCTCGGGCGTAAATCCGCGCACGAGCTCCTGCTCAGCCTGACGCTTCCGGCGGATGGACTCGTCCCGAAACCGGTCGGACTTTTCTGTCGTCCGGACAATTCGTCCCCGGTGGTCGTCCGGGTTGACCTCCACCGTCAGAAACCCTTTTTTCTCCATACGGGAGATGATGCCGACGACCGTCGGGTGTGAAACCTGGAGATGCGTTTCAATTTCCTTCTGCGTCACGGCACCGCCATGCGTATGGATGAAAAACATAGTCTGGAACTGACTCATGGTCAGCCCGGATTCTTTCAGACGGATATCCGCCTGGTTTTTCAGTCGTTCGCTGACAATCTTTATCAAGTGGCCGATATCATCGCACACACGCCAAAGCCCTCCTTTCTGCAATGGAACCTGCAGGAACCCGCACAGCCTGTATCGGCTGCGGATTGTCCTACATACGTAGCACGCTACAATTCAAGGTGACCTTATTATATGTCTCATTTTCCTGAAGGGTAATTGTGAGATACTCCAAAATGTAGCACGCTACACAATAAAAGCGGGGCATTCTGCACAAGAAAGGCTTATCTGTGTCAATTTCTTCGCGCATTGGGAAGAGCATCCATGTTATGATGAGATGACAGAAGGATGGCTGCATATCAGAAGCAGATGGAGGATGGATCATGGCGGAGAGAAATCTTGATTTTGACACATACGTTGACCGCAGAAATACAGACTGCCTGAAATATGACTTCGCAAAGCGCAGGGGGCTGCCGGAGGACGTCCTCCCGCTCTGGGTCGCGGACATGGATTTTCGAACCTCGTCCTATGTGGAGGATGCGCTTGTGGAGCGCGCGAAGAACGGCGTGTTCGGATACACCGAATCCGGGGAGGCGTATTTCCAGGCGGTTGCCGGCTGGATGGAGCGCCACCACGGCTGGAAGGTCCGGCCAGAATGGCTGATCAAGACGCCGGGTGTTGTGTTTGCCCTGGCGATGGCGGTCAGAGCCTATACAAGGGAAGGCGACAGCGTCCTCATTCAGCAGCCCGTCTACTATCCGTTCAGCGAGGTGATTCTGGAGAACGGGAGAAATGTGGTCAGCAGCGATCTCTACCTGGGGGAGGACAATCGCTACCACATCGATTTTGATGATTTTGAGCGCAAGATTGAGGAGAATGACATCGGCCTGTTTCTGATGTGCAGTCCGCACAATCCGGTCGGAAGAGTCTGGACACGCGATGAGCTGATGAGGATCGGGGAGATCTGCGTCCGTCACAACGTGATTGTCGTCAGTGACGAGATCCACAACGATTTCATATTCGAGGGGGAGCACCATGTCTTTGCGACGCTGAGCCCCGAGTTCGAGCAGATCTCGGTCATCTGCACGGCGCCCAGCAAGACCTTCAATCTCGCAACGATGCTGCTGTCGAACATCTTTATTCCGGACGTTCAGCTGCGGAAGCGTTTTCTGAGGCAGGTCAGCGCAGCAGGAATGAGCCAGCTGTCAGCCTTTGGCCTGACGGCCTGCCAGGCGGCATATGAGCACGGGGAAGAGTGGTATCAGGCGATGCTTTCCTATGTAAAGGGAAACATCGATTATGTGAATCGCTACGCACAGGAGCATTTCAAAAAGATCCGGGTGGTCCATCTGGAGGGAACCTACCTGATGTGGCTCGATTTTCGCGGGACGGGGCTGTCGTCCGGGGAGATTGACCAGAAGATCATCTACGAGGCAAAGCTGTGGCTGGATTCCGGAAAGATTTTCGGAAGTGCCGGAAGAGGTTTTCAGCGGATCAACACCGCCTGCCAGCGAGCGACCCTCGAGGAAACGATGGAGCGGATCCGGAAAACCTTTGAAGTGTAAGCTGGTACAGCAGGGCTGTGACTGGATTGCGCAGCCAATAAGACCTGCGTCAGGCAATATCAGGGGCGTGAGTGGAGATGGATGAGGAGAAGAAGGCCATCCGGGCGAAGATCCGCAGGCTTCGCGCGCAGATGACCCGGGAAGAGATCGGGCAGCGGAGTCTGGAGATCTGGAAGAGGGTCCTGGAGAGCGGTGTGTACAGAAGCTGCAGTGCTGTATACATTTACATGAGCCTTCCCGGAGAGGTAGAAACCAGGACACTGATCCAGCGGGCCTGGGAAGATGGAAAAAAGGTCGCAGTACCGAAGACCGACCTGGAAAAAAGACAGCTCCGCTTTTACGAAATCCGGAGTTTCGGACAGGTAAGGCCCGGTGTGATGGGAATCCTGGAGCCTTCGGAAGTAGAAGGGGCCAGGAGTGTACCGGATCCGGATGACGCCACTCTCATGATCGTACCTGGGGTTGCCTTTGACAGACAGCGCCACCGGATCGGATACGGCGGGGGGGTTTTCCCCCCTTTTGTGGGGCCGGTA
>USJM01000123.1 GCA_900555005.1 uncultured Lachnospiraceae bacterium
TACATTTCTGGCAAGTCTGGTGACCGGTCTTTGTGCTGTCTTTCTGCTGGTCAGATCTGTCCGTCCGAGCGCAGGGAAACCCTACGAAATGCTCGAAGTGACGGATGCGAGACAGTTCATGAGCTATGAGAAAAATTACATGGTGATCGATGTCAGGGAACCGGAGCAGTATTCTGCCGGACATCTTCAGAGGGCTGTGAACATTCCTTTTTCAGAGCTTGTGAAGAATGCGCCGGTGATTCTGCGCGACAGCAGCCAGTCCGTCTATGTCTACGGGAGTACGCTGGAGCAGAGCTGTGCAGCCGCACAGAAGCTCTCTGACATGGGATACAGCGGCGTCGCTGAAATTGGAAGCTATGCAGACTGGCAGAAAGATATGAGCACGACGGAGACAGAGAGTCTCATGGGCGCGACAATCGAGTGAGCCGCCATATTTCGAGAGGGAGAGCAACATGGTGATGAAGAAAGCTTACGCATTGCTGAGGAGAAACAGAAAAAAGGTCTGGTTTTCCGCAGCCTTGAATGCCTTGTTTCTGTTGCTGCTGTTGGTTGTGACAAGGCCGTATTTCGAGACCAACGATGACATCACGCTGGCAGGCTTTTTCAATCTGTCCAGAGGCACACAGGATGCATGGACGAATATATCAAATGGTCTGTTTGGCGTGATCGTCGGTGCATGCTACAGGCTGACGGCCCAGATCCCGTGGTATATTCTGTTTCTCTATGGAGCGGCTTTCTTCTCTCTGACTACGGTTACCTATGTTCTCCTGAACCGCTTCGAGGGGTGGCCGGGAATGATGCTGTCAGGCGTTCTGCTTGCATATTTCGGGTATGAATGCTATACAGCTGTGAATTTCACCAAGATCGCTGCCTGCGCGGGTGCGGCAGGGATTTTTCTGATCTATGACAGCGTCCGGGATGGGCGGCCAAGAATTCCCGGAATCGTGATCGGAAGTCTGGTCATCCTGATGGGGTACCTGATCCGGCCAGAGGAGGCTCTCGCCGCAGTGGTTTCGACCGCAGCCGGCGCATTTTTCCTGATCCTGCGGATTCGCAGAGAGGTGCCAGAGGGAAGACGGCTCCGCCGTCTGGGAATGTATATACTGGCGGTCGTTCCGGCGGTCCTGCTGGTTGCAGCAGCAAAGAAATATGACACCTTCCTGCTGAAGAGCAGTGCCGAACGGACAGCGTACCAGGAATACACCACCGCACGTTCCAGTCTGCTGGACTATGATTTTCCGCCGTACAGCGGGCATGAGACGGAATATGAGCAGCTCGGCATCAATCAGAATGCCTGGGTGCTGTACAAAGGGTGGAATTTCTACGACCCTGATAAAATGTCTGTCCAGGTGATGCAGCAGATCGCGAAGTTTCAGCAGGAGCGTAAGATTGACAGAAAGCTGGTGAAGGATTTCCTTGGCCTGTATCCGGACAGGTTTTTCAGAAATCAGATGTTCCTGATCTACCTCTTTGTCCTGACGCTTGTGATCCTGTATGGAAGCCACAGCGCAGAGGGCGCTGCGAGTGTGCTGCTGCAGATCTTTCTGATAGGAGGCCTGTTCTTCTATCTGTTCTATGCCGGCAGATACGGAGTCAGACGCGTCGACATCGGAATCTGGTGGGGCGGCACCCTGGGACTTCTGGTGGTACTGGACCAGCGGAATCTGCATTTCAGTCCGAAGGCCGCCGCCGCCGTCATGATGTTTGCCCTGATTATGAATCAGATGACATGGGCGCCGCATTACTGCAGGCAGACAGTGCATGCCAGGATGGAGGCTCGGAACAAGCAGAACTATGTCAGCCAGATGTCCAATGATACAGACCATCTGTATATCTGTCTCTCAAACTGCTATTATCCCGCAGGCGCGTATGGACCTTTGACCGCGTTCCGGTCGGCGCGACAGCCAATATCATTACGCTTGGCGGATGGGCGACAAAGAGCATCCCGTATATGTCGGTTTTTGAGCGCTACGGAATTCATAATCCTTACAGAGATATGATTGACAACGAGAAGGTCCGGCTTGTCGCGGACAGCCCGGAGCGGGTACTGACCTACCTGCATGATTATTATGACCCGGACTGCACGGCTGAGAAAGTCGGCACAATCGGGCATCACAACCTCTATGTCTTCCATTCCTGAGTCTTAAGAAACTCTTAAGAGATAACTCAGAGGTTCATCCTTGAATGGACTTAATTTATAATGGTACGATTATATCAGCTTCAGAAAGAGATGAGGGCTGTATGGAGCTGAAAGATTCAATACAGGAGATGAGAGGGTGGGAGAGATGAGAAAGCTTCGGAAACTGCTTCTGATGGCAGTGATCTCAGTCATGATGCTGATCCCGGCGGATCTGGCCTATGCGGCGGTGAGAATTCCGGCAATCCAGCCGGGTGAACCGATCCAGCAGGTCGATACACTTGCCTGGGTGGCAACCTTGAAAAGGGCGGTCAGGACAAAATACGGACGCTTCAAGGCAGGTACCCGTGTGACCGTCATAAAGGGCGGTACGAAGTGCACCATCAGGCTGAAGGGCCATAATTACAAGATTGCAAGCAGGTATCTGAACTTTAAGAAGGATCTGGCAAGCATTGTCGGCGGTTCCGATTACAACACGTCGACCAAGATCGCGTTTGCCAACCAGAAGACGCGTACGAGTAAGACAGACTATCTGATCTGGGTGTCGCTTGACAAGCAGCGGCTGAATCTCTACAGGGGATCCAACCGGAGATGGGAGCTGATCAAGGTGTTCAAGTGTACAACTGGCATGATGAACATGACACCGGTCGGTAACTTTACCATCGGATGGAAGAAGCACAGTTACACAGGGCAGTATGGATCGCCGCTGTATTTCTACATGGAATTTTCAGGAAGCGGATTCCACAGATGGCCGGGGAAAGGCGTCGGGACAATCGGTACGCATCCGCAGTCACATGGATGCATTCGTCTGAGGGAGAAGGACGCAGCCTGGCTGTACAGGAATGTACCGACGAAGACGAGGGTCGTTATCTACTGAGAAAACAGAACGGCCCGGCAGGTATAGATTAAGAAGGTGCAAGATGAAAAAGCTTCACAGACTGTTACTGATCATGATGACTGCATTTCTGCTGCTGGTTCCGGCTGATGCAGCCTTTGCGGCGAAAAAGTCTTCTGTCATTCGGCCGGGAGAGTCCCTCCAGCAGGTTCGGACACTCTCCTGGAAAGCGACGCTGCTGAGGAACGTCCGGACAAAGTATGGAAGATTCCCGGCAGGCACAGTGGTTACGGTCGTCAAAGGCGGCGCAAAGTGCATCATCAGGCTGAAGGGTCACAACTACAGCATATCAAGACAGTATCTGGGCTTCGGTCAGGACCTGGCGAGTGTTGTCACGAAGGGTGATTACAACAAGCTGACAAAGACGAAATACATCAACAGCACGGCACACAAGAGCAAGTCCAGGTATCTGGTCTGGGTATCGCTTGATAAGCAGCGCGTCAATATTTTTCGGGGCAAGAACAGGAATTGGAAGCTCGTGAAGGTGTTCAAGTGCACGACGGGCCGGGACAATTCAACGCCGCTCGGAAACTTCACCATAAAGGCAAAGTACCCGAACTATGGCGGTCTTGCCTACTACATGGAGTTTTCCGGCAGCGGATTCCACAGATGGCCGGGCGTGGGTGTGGAGTCCATCGGAACGCATACGCAGTCACACGGCTGTATCCGGATGACGCAGAACGATGTGATCTGGATGTATAACAACCTTCCGGTGGGAACGAGAGTCTGGATCTACTGATACAGGACACAGAGCGTGTTCCAACGGAAGAGACAGGAGATGAGAAGGGCAGAGGCCGGTGCAGGCAGCTGCCCTTTTTCCTCCCCCCTGTCTTTGAGTCCTGACCGATTGCAATTCCTGCGAAATAACGGTAGAATTGAGCCGTCATAAGGTTCAATTCGGATATGGAGCTCTGTGTGAAGAAGCATTCAAAAAAGAGATACATCGGCATCTATACAATTCTTTTTCTGATCGTCAGTCTGGCGGTCTTTTTTTCGTTCATTCTGCAGAGGCGCAGTCTTGTATGCACGGTCGACGGAGAGTCTCAGTATATTGTCTATCTCCGCTATATGGGGCAGTATATCCGGGATACTGTTTCAGGCTTTCTGCATGGCAATTTCCATCTAAGGCAGTTCGATTTTTCCATCGGGATCGGAGATGATATCGGAGCGATTGTCCGGTTTCATCCGCTCGATTTTTTGGCGGCACTGGTTCCGGCATCCTTCGCGGAGGAGATCTATGCGGTGATCCTGCTGCTGCGTTTCTATCTTGCGGGGCTTGCGTTCTCCGCGTATGCGTACGCTTCTCCTTCCTTTTTGTATGCGGACCAGGAGAAGGCAGGTGTCTTCCCGGCCTGGCAGAATGTTCTGTCCGGAAGCCTGGTCTACGTCTTCGGCGGGTACATGCTGATCCGGGTGACAAACCATCCGACTTACGCAGCGCCCTTCATCGTCCTGCCGCTTCTGCTGCTTGGCATGGAGAGGGTGGTGGCTGAAAAAGGGAACCTTCTGTTCATTCTGTCCGTCTTCCTCGGCTTCTGGAGCAATTACTATTTCATGTACATCTGTTCCATTGCGCTGCTGGTCTATGCCCTTCTCCGGTATCCTGAGATCGTGAAGGAGCACCGGCTCAGAGCGTTTCCGCGCTATGCCGGCAGGCTGATTCTGCTGTATCTGGTCGGGCTTATGATGTCGATGGCAACATTTCTGCCGGCGATGCTGCGGTACCGCGGCTCCTACCGGCTCAGCCAGACAAGCGAGATGCAGAGCCTCTGGCTGTATGCGGACAAGAGACGGTATGTGGCATGGTTCCTGAACCTGATCAGCCCGTACCAGAGCTCCGGCAATGGACTGGACCTCAACTTTGCGGTGGTTGTCCTGCCTGCGCTTGCGGTGCTGTTCACAAAGCGTGATCGAAGACGCCGTACGCTGAGGGTGTCCCTTTTACTTGAGCTGGCAGCGCTGCTGGTACCGGTTTTCGGTTACATTTTTGCCGGCATGAACAATGAAAACAATCGCTGGATGTTCCTGATCGCGCTTTCACTTGGCATGTGCTGCGTGACCGTCATCGACGATTTTGCAGATCTGAAGGGGGCATCTCTCCGACATGTTCTTCTGGTCAGCTTTCTGTTTCTGGCCGGGACGGCGGCAGAGCGGGTGCTGAAGAAGCCGAACCGCTTTAATGAAGCCGGGGCAGCGGAGCTTCTTGCATTCCTGCTTCTTCTGCTGGTGCTGCGGCGGATGAAGGCTTCAAAAGAAGCTGTCCGGACGGCCGTGCTTGCGGCGGTCATCATTTCCACAGGAATCAATGGATATCTGACCTATGCACCGGTCGGCGGAAACCGCGCAGCGGCTTTCCAGCCGGCAGGGGACACCACGCCGAAATACGAGCAGCTGGACAGAAAAGTGGCCGCCAGGATTCCGGACAATCGTTTTTACCGCGTGG
Source organism: uncultured Lachnospiraceae bacterium (assembly GCA_900555005.1). The sequence continues at coordinate 5,476 of USJM01000123.1, forward strand.
ATGCGGCAGATGTGCGGCACGGACTGGAGAACTCCGCGGAGTATTTCGGCTATAACAGCATCGGGATGTACAACAGCATCCTGAATACGCAGCTGATCCGGACTCTCCTGGACGAGAACAACGCGGGGCTGGACGCGGTCACGCAGGTGCATGACCTGGATGGCAGGCCGGCTGCCGGGAACCTTGCCCATGTGAAGTATTATATTGCGGGGGAAGGAAATGAGGGCAAAGTGCCATATGGCTTTGAGAAGCGGGAAGACCTTTCCAGCCTGAGCGCGGGTAC
>USJM01000124.1 GCA_900555005.1 uncultured Lachnospiraceae bacterium
CGCTTCTTTGGCCCCGGCCGCGACACCCTTGGCGCAGTCGATGGTCCCCCCGCCGCCGATGGCCAGCACCATATCAATGCCGTCTTCCTTACAGAGCGCGACGCCTTTTCTGACAGTCTCGATCTTCGGGTTCGGCTCGACGCCGGACAGTTCTTCGACCGTCAGGCCTGCCTCCTTCAGAATCTTCATGGCAGCATCGTAGATGCCATTCCGCTTGATGCTTCCGCCGCCATACACGAGCAGAACCTTACTGCCGCTTTCCTTCAGCTCGCTCAGGTGAGAGATCTGTCCCGTTCCAAAATGAATCCGGGTGGGCATCTGCAGTGTGAAATTGTACATATATACCTCCTTATTGTGAAAGATTTTCATCAGAATTTACTGCTATTATAACGCACAGAATCCATTCTGCCACTACTTCCACAGGAATTTCACATTCATGTTCGAACATATCGGTTGCCGGCCTGTGTGCTTTCGGGTATGATATATACAGTTGTAAAGCGTGAAAGACGCAGGCCCTGCCGGGCGCCAGGCGGCGGGAACCAGACTGTTGGGACTGGGTTGCTGGGACCGGACTGTGGGGCTTTCGGCTGCTGAAGCCGGGGCGGCAGGCTTTCATGGGATAAGCCTTTTGGAGGTGGACAGATGGATCTTCAGAAATTCTATGACGGGCAGGAGTTTTCTCTCTATGAATTCTTAGGTGCGCACGTGACCCCGTCAGGCGTGGTGTTCAGAACTTATGCGCCTTCGGCGCGTGAGGTATCTGTGATCGGGGAGTTCAACGGCTGGAGGGGGACTCCGATGCACCGGATTCTGAATGGACAGTTTTTCGAGACGGAGATTGCGGAGGCAAGGCCGGGACAGATGTATAAGTTTCAGATTACCTCCGGATCCGGGACGCACGACCATGCCGATCCGTATGCCTTCAGTTCCCAGCTCCGCCCGGAGACGGCTTCCATCATCTGGGATATGGGTGCTTACAGGTTCCGTGACGGCGCCTACATGAAGCGGCGCAGAAACGGCAGCGCCGGCATAACTGGGACCAGGGCGTCCGGCCAAAATGGCCTGTCCGGTGCCGGAATCAGGGCGGATGCCGCGTCCAGTATTCCGGACAGTGGAGACGTGACAGTCCGCGAGGAGCAGGCGCCGTTCTTCGACAGGCCGCTCAACATCTATGAGCTTCACCTGGGCTCCTGGAAGCGCAGGGATGATCCCGAAGAGCTGGCCAGGAAGCTTGACGAGGCGAAGGAGAAGGGGGAGGGCATCGATGTTTCCTCCGGCTGGTACCGGTATGAGGAGATTGCAGATCTCCTTGTCCCGTATCTGAAGGAAAATCATTTCAATGCGGTGGAGTTCATGCCGCTCAATGAATACCCGGCGGACGAGTCCTGGGGGTACCAGGCGACCGGATTTTTCAGCGCGACCTCGCGCTATGGTACGCCGGATGGCCTGAAGAAGCTGGTGGACCGGCTCCATCAGGCGGATATCAGCGTGATCCTGGACATCGTGACCGTCCATTTTGCGACCAATGACTATGCGCTTGCCCGCTACGATGGGACGCAGCTGTATGAATACCCGAATGACGCGGTGAACGTGAGTGAGTGGGGGAGCTGCAACTTCAACCATTCGAGAGGCGATATCGCAAGCTTTCTGAATTCCGCCAGCGCTTTCTGGCTGGATCAGTATCACTTCGATGGACTGCGATTTGACGCGGTCGGCAATCTGATCTACTGGATGGGGGACGAGCGGCGCGGGGTCAATACGAATACCGTCGAATTCCTGAAGAAGATGAACAGCGGGCTGAAACGGCTGTATCCGGATACAATGCTGATTGCAGAGGACTCGTCGGCGTATCCGGGGGTCACAAAACCGGTCTCGGAGGGCGGCCTGGGCTTTGACTACAAGTGGAACATGGGCTGGATGAACGACACGCTGAATTTCTTCCGGACCGACCCGCCCTACCGCCCGCAGGAGTATCACAAGCTGACCTTCTCGATGGCTTATTTCTACAACGAGCGATATCTGCTTCCGCTCTCCCATGACGAGGTGGTCCATGGGAAGGCGACGGTCATCCAGAAGATGGCCGGGGATTATGACAGAAAGTTCCCGCAGGCGAGAGCCCTGTATCTGTATATGTTCCTGCATCCTGGCAAGAAGCTGAACTTCATGGGCAATGAATTTGCACAGTTCCGCGAGTGGGATGAGAAGCGGCAGCAGGATTTCATGCTGCTGAAATACCCGGTTCACGATGCGTTCCATCGCTATTTCCGGGATCTCGGCGCTTTCTATCTGAAGTATCCGGCACTCTGGCAGGAGGACTATGTGGAGGATGGCTTTCACTGGCTGTCTGCCGATGATACGGAGCATGTTGTCTACGCCTTCGAGCGCAGGACGATGGGACAGACAATCCTGTGTGTCTTCAACCTGTCAGATCAGTACCAGGAGTTCCTGTACGGGGAAGAGCAGGGGGCTGCCCGCGCGGGAGCCGGGGGAACCTTTGGCCTTCAGCTTCTGATTGATTCGGATGATGAGCGATATGGCGGCGGAACAAGGGTGACAGGGAAGACACGGTCCCTCGAGGAGCCCATCGGACTTCCGCCGTTCACAGGGAGAGCTTATCTGGAGGTGGAAGTGTAAATTCTTCCTGCCTGTGTTATACTGGGACAACTACAGGAGGATACACACTTTGAATATGATGAACATTCAGCAGAAGGCTCTGACGCTGTCCTGCGCGGTGCTTCTGGCGCTTCCGCTCTCCGCAGCCAGACCGTCCACTATGTGCATATATGCGGAGGATGAGGTCGCAACGGAGGATGCCTCCACAGGGGAATCCTCTCTATCCGCTGTTCAGGATGACAGTGTCCTGTCCGGCGGAAGCCTGTTTGAGGATCAGAATACAAATATACAGTCCAGGGACGGGATTTCTGCCGGCGAAAGCGGAAAGAAGAAGTCTTCGAAAAAAATGATCATCGGCTACCGCACGACGGGGCTTGTGAAAAGCGTGACCTATGATAAGGGGAGCAAGCCATCTCTGCAGACGCTTGCGGCTCAGTTCCCGGCTGCGGTGGATGTCTACTTTGCCGGAGAAAGCAGGCCGGTGACCCTGAAGACAAGCTGGAAGTGTGCAGGGGGAGACTACGGGTCCTCCTCCGGCGGGTATTTTATCTTTGTGCCGGCGTTTGACGAGGGGAAGTACATTGTGCGGGGCATGAGCCTTACGGCGGACATGCCGTATATCGAGGTGAAACAGAATCCCGGGGTTGCGGTTGAGATGATTGCGTCTGCTCCGCCGACGGTGAACGAAAAGAAGGTCTTCGACTATTGCGTAAATGAGCTGGGGCTGAACAGGGCCGCAGCCTGCGGTATCCTGGCAAACATGTACTGTGAGTCCGGGTTCCGGACGAATGCGCTGGGGGACGGCGGGACATCGGTCGGCGTCTGCCAGTGGCACAACGGGCGCTGGACGTCGCTGCGCGCTTATACATCGGACTGGCAGACACTTGAGGGCCAGCTGTCGTACATGAAGTGGGAGCTGGAGCATGGTTACAGTGCGACGCTGAATGCACTGAGGGCAGTCTCTGATGATGCGCAGGGTGCCTACGATGCCGGATATTTCTGGTGCATGCATTATGAGATGCCGGACAGTGCGCACACGAGAGGCATCACGAGAGGATACCTGGCAAAGAATGTCTACTGGCAGCGCTATGGTACGGATGGCGAGCCGGACAGGGAAGGCTGCAACGATTCTTTCGAGGGCGAATATGTCTTCGACGGAGAGGGAAGCCTGAATATCCGGGCAGACCATTCTGAGGACAGTGAAGTGATCGGTCCATCAAGGCTGGCGAAAAGGTCGAGGTGACGAAGGGAAACGGCGAGTGGGCGCATGTTCTCTATGAAGGAAAGACCGGCCTGGTGAAGATGGAATACCTGACGGCAGTGGATACAGAAGAGAAGGGCGTTGCAAAAGAACAGGCCGGCGCGAAAGAGCAGAGCGTTGTAGATGAGCAGGCCGGCGCTGGTACAGGACAGGGGGCTGAAGGCAGCCAGGAAACAGAGGCAGATGAATAAAACCAGAGCAGCGGGATGAGTGTCCGGGAGATGCACCGGCTGCTGACAGAAAAAAGGGCGGCCGCACCAGACTGGTGCAGCCACCCTTTTTGTGACGGCGGAGCCGCCGGACCGGGCAGGGCAGAGATTATGCTTCTGTCTCTGTCTCCGACTCTGCGGTGGTCGGGCTGATCGACATAAAGATGTTATTCATGATCGGCTTGAAGTCCTTGTCGTCATTCGGCCCGAGCTGGACGGTGTACATACCGCCATCAACGTCTGCAAATGCAACACCGCTGACTTTCTGGTCATCAAGGTCGAAGCCAACTGCAGAGATACCGTTCAGGTCCACCTTGTACAGCGACTTGTATCCGCTGTCTTTCAGCTGTTTGTAGATGTCGTCGGCTGTGACCTGCATGCCTTCATGATAGGAGACTGCAATGTTCCAGCCCTTCGCGGAATCTGCCGCCTGGTAGACAATGCCCTGCTTGGCATTCTCGTCCGAGACCTCCAGAACATCCCAGTCGCTCGGAAGATAAAGATCAAATCCAAGTCCGGTAGAAACCCAGGTTCCCTCATAAGCATTCGGGTCCATGTCCTTATAGTTAAGAACGATGTCTGCCGCGCTGCTCTCTGTCGCAGTCTCTGTCTCTGCTGCCATCACGCCGACCGGGCTGAGGCTCATCATCATTCCTGCGAGCATGATCACTGCAAGTCTTTTCTTCATCATTTGCAAAGTTCCTCCTTTGTATGGCGGCGGGTTCTTTCACAGTCTGCCGAAGTGTGCCCGCCGGATGTCTCGTTCAGGATTCAAACAGAGTATAGTGGTTTTCCATGTGCTGAAAAAGCCCCGAAGAGGACAGCAAAATTGCTGAAAATGGGTCTTGACAACTAAAAAAATGTATGATTTCTTCTCTGCCATTTTCTTCTCTGATATAATGTGGCATAACTGGAGGAAACGGAAAGGCATGATGATGGGACTGAAAATCGCGGTCTGCGAGGACGAACCAGAGGAATACGAAAAGCTGAAGAGGGTCCTGGAGCAAAGCGGAAGGGAAGTGGACGTTGATTACTTTCCGGATGGAAGCTTGCTTCTTCAGTCCTTCTATGCAGGTAAATATGACCTGATCATGCTTGATATTTATATGAAGGGAATGGGCGGGATTGAAACGGCGGCGGGCATCCGTCAGACAGACGAAGAGGTGCCGGTAGCCTATCTGACCGGGAGCGAGGACTTTGCGCTCGAGGCTTACCGCTACCACGTGCTGCGGTATCTGGTAAAGCCGCCGAAGAGGAGGAGGTGGAGGAGCTGCTCTGCCTGGCGGAGAAGATGAGGACATACCTGCCTTCCCTGACGATCCGGACAGACGGGCGGGAACGGAAGGTGCCGCTCCGGCAGATCCGGTATATAGAGCAGAACAATCGGAATCTGAACTATTTTCTGACTGGTGGGGAGGAGCTGACGTCCAGAGGGCGGCTCGACGAAGTTGAACAGAGCGTCCCCTGTCCTCCATTTTACCGGTGTCACAAGAGTTTTCTGGTCAACCTGGCGCATGTGAAGGACTTCGATGAGGAGCTGAATGTTTTTATGATGAGCGAGGGCGGAGTTGTCTACGTGCGTAAGCAGAGTACCAGGGAGGCGGTTCGGGCGTTCAGAGACTTTATGTTCG
>USJM01000125.1 GCA_900555005.1 uncultured Lachnospiraceae bacterium
GGACAGGAACAGCATCCACAACAAAGGAAACACAGGCGCCGGTCATTCGTGTGACGGAAAAGATCACGGAAGCGCCTCAAACGGAGAGTGAACCGCAGACACAGGCACCGCAGACCGAGACGCAGGCGCCGCAGACTGAGACACCGGCCTCGCAGTCAGAGACACAGCCGCAGACTTCTGCGCCGCTTACGAAGGAGCAGGAGATGGCACAGGAGACAAAGTACACAGAGTCAAAGACGATGTGGGCAAAGGATGATGTGAACGTCCGTGATACGCCGACAACAGAGGAGGAGAACATCTCCTACAGCTTCGACCAGGGACAGACGGCAACCGTCATCGGAGAGACGCCGGGCTGGTATGAGGTGTCCATTCCGTATACGGATAATGACGGAAATTCGCAGGAGTACACAGGCTTTGTCTCGAAGGAGTTTATGTCTGAGACAGAGGTACAGCCGAAGACGGACGAGGAGCGGGCTGCGGCGGCAGGCGGAGCGGGAGAGACAACCGCCCCGGCAGACGGGACAGCACAGAATACGGACTCCGGCTCCGCACAGAACGTATCGCCTTCTTCCAGTCAGTCATCTGGCGGCAATACGGTCACGATGGCATCAGATGCGAATATCCGGGCTGACGCATCCCAGACATCCGATGTTGTCGGAACGGTCAGCGCAGGCGAGAAGGTGACGGTCACCGGCGATGCGGATGGCTGGTATCAGGTTGAGTACAATGGCGTCACAGGTTATGTGAATAAGAACCTGGTTGGCTGAGAAGCGCTGCACACAGGAGGGAAAGCGGCTGTTTATGCCGCTTTCTTTTTTCTTGATGAGGCATATGGCGCGTGATAAAATATCGAAAGAATGATTTGCGAAATAGATTCGATATGGAGGAAAACAACTTGAGTAAGAGAAGCAGGGCGGCGTATGCCGGATTATCCTGTGTGCTCTTTGCTGCGGTGATGCTTTCCGGATGTGGCAAAGCCAGGATCGGTGGGAGTACAGGAAGTGCCGACAGTGAGAAGACGGCAGCCTCGAGCGAGCAGGCGAAGGTTGTTCGTGTGATCATTGAGTCGGAAACAGAGGCAGAAACGACACCGGAGACACAGAAGCTGATCACGTCCGTTGACTATACGTCGAAGGATGGGACAGTAAAGATCACACTGCCGGATAATACCTGGAAGGTGACACAGGATGCGGATGAGATGCGGGTTTTCTCATCCGGGAATGACGCGATGATCAACATCGTTCATGCCAGCACAGAGGCGGCGATGAAGACACTGACTGTCCAGACGACGAAGGAGAACCTCCAGGCGGCTCTTCTGAGCCAGTATTCAGAAGCCAGCGCCTTCAATATTGAAAGCTATGAGACAAAGACGGTCGGCAGTGTGAATGTCTACCGCTATGTCGTCCGGTATAATGCGGACGCCAGAATGTGGGCCTATGCCGTCACCTATGGGATTGTGGCACCCGACCAGGCCTACGTCATCACAGGCACCATTACAGATAACAATACCACCCTGCTGAAGGCAGTGGAAGATTCTGTATACAGCTTCTCCGTGCTGAAGGATGAGGAGCTGAAGGCTGTGACGGATGCGATGACAGGAGAGTCCGAGAAGACCGCGTCTGCCGAAACAAAGCAGACAACGGCGCAGACGGCTTCTCCGACAGCATCAGGTGAGAATTCGACCCTTTCAACGTATGCACAGCAGACGACCATGTACTCGGCTGACAGTGATGTGGTGAATATCCGCTCAGGGCCGGGGACAGATGCGGACATTGTCGGAACGCTCGCGGCAGGAGGAAAGGTCACGGTCACGGGAGAAACCAGCGGCTGGTACCAGGTGAGCGTGAATGGAGTGACCGGTTACATCAGAAAGGATTTTCTGACAAGCACGCAGACGACGACACCTTCCACGACTTCTGCGGCGAACTCCACTTCTGATTCAGCTTCGGCTGCGGAGATTGCCAGCGCCTCCAATTATTCCAGCGCTTCAACGCTGTATACGACAGATGGTGTGAATGTGCGGGCGAATCCGGGGACAGGCTCCGGCGTGCTGGCGACACTGGGAGCGGGAAGCGCCGTGACAGTCATCGGCGAGACAGACAACTGGTATATTGTCTCGACCGGCTCTGGTAAGGGGTATATCGCCAAGTCGTATCTGTCTTCCAAGGCGCCGGCAGGAAGCAGCGCTTCCGGCAGCAGCTCCACAGGCAGTACCGGAAGCACAGGGAACGGAAACGGGACCAGTACAGGCAGCAGTTCAGGCAGCACAGGCAGTTCAGGCAGCGGCTCCGGAAGCGGGACGCAGACAAGCGGTGTATCCACCATAACCGGGACGGTGACCTCGTCCTCTGCGAATAGCGTGACAGTCGCTGGAGACGATGGCAAAACCTATACGATTTATACAGGGGATGCAGACATTACAACGGCTGACGGACTTTACTCCGGATTGCACATATCGGCATCCGTTGACAATTCCCAGACCGCCTCGGACGGGACGAAGTACGCGACATCCGTGACAGGCGAGTAAGGCAGGGGAGCAGCAGAAGGAGACGAGGATTATGAGTAAACCGGTCAGAACGCCGGCAGTGGATGATCTCTGCGACGCCATACTGACACTGAAGACCCGGGAGGAAACGTACAAGTTTCTGGAGGATGTCTGTACAGTCAATGAGCTTCAGGCACTTTCTCAGCGGTTTGAGGTTGCGAAGATGCTGACGGAAGACAAGACATATGCGGAGATCGCAGATGAGACAGGGGCCTCTACGGCGACGGTCAGCCGGGTGAACCGCTCTCTTGTCTATGGAGCGGATGGCTATGAGGTTGTTCTGAGCCGGATGGGGATCACCGGAAAGAAGGAGCAGGAGAAGAAGGAATCCGGCAGGAAAACCGAAGGAAGATGAACGGAGTGCAAGTGAAAAAGATCAGACCGGCGGTGAAAGCCGCCGGTTTCTTTTGACCTGACAGAAGACAGGATGATAACAATCTGCATGCATATATGGGAGGCGGATGCAACATGCGTCAGATGGAATTCAAGATGGAGCGGGAGAATCTTGTGAAGCCGGGAGACAAAATTCATGTGACGGAAGGTCAGCTTCCGGAAACCTGGTATTACACGATCGAACCCGCGGTTGCGATGAGCGCCAACTATGGAATGAGAGAGCGGCTCAAGGTGTTTGACGGGACAGTGGTATCCGTCCGGGAAGACGAGAGCGGATATACGGTTACCTGTGAATTTGATGAGTGAGCGTAACAGCCGCAGCGGGACGAATATTGGAGGAGAGACATATGAACCAGGAGCAGATAACAGGCAGCCTGAATCCACAGCAGCTTGAAGCTGTGACGGCAGGAGACGGGCCGCTGCTGATTCTTGCAGGAGCAGGCTCTGGCAAGACCAGAGTTGTGACGAGCAGGATTGCCTGGCTGATCGCGGAGAAACAGGTCAAGCCCTGGAATATCTGCGCGATTACATTTACAAACAAGGCTGCAGGGGAGATGAGAGAACGGGTCAACAGGATGGTCGGCTTCGGAGCGGAAGCCATCAACGTTGCGACATTTCACTCGACCTGCGTCCGGATCCTGCGCCGGTTCATTGACCGGATCGGCTATGATAACCACTTTGTGATCTACGACTCGGATGATTCGAAGTCCTTGATGCGGGAGATCTGCCGGGACCAGAACGTCGATACGAAGATTTTCAAGGAACGAATGATTCTGTCGCGTATCTCGGCGGCAAAGGATGAGCTGATCTATCCGGCAGATTATGCGGCGTGGGCGGGAAATGATCAGGAGGCTGTAACCATTGCCGGCGTTTACGCCGAATATCAGAGGCGGCTGAAAAACAACAATGCGCTCGACTTTGATGATCTGATCGGTCTCACGGTCCGGCTGTTTCAGGCGAATCCGGAAGTACTGCTTTATTACCAGGAAAGGTTCCGGTATCTGCTGGTCGACGAGTACCAGGATACGAATAAGGCGCAGTTTGTCTTCGTCTCCCTGATCGCGCAGAAGTACCGCAACCTCTGCGTCGTCGGAGATGACGACCAGTCGATCTATCGTTTCCGGGGTGCCGATATCGGAAACATCCTGAATTTTGAGAAGATTTTTACTGATGCGAAGGTCATCCGTCTGGAGCAGAATTACCGGTCAACGCAGACCATCCTGGACGCGGCAAACGCAGTGATCGCGAACAACCAGGGACGGATGCGGAAGACACTCTGGACGCAGAATGGGCAGGGCGGAAAGGTCACGCTGAAGCGGTTTGATACGGCGCAGCAGGAGGCATACTACATCGTCGATGATATCGCACGGCTCAAAAGAAAGGGCAGCTTCAACTATGGGCAGTGTGCCATCCTGTATCGGACAAATGCCCAGTCCCGCGCACTTGAAGAGCAGCTTCTGATGGAAAATGTGCCCTATTCCATCATCGGCGGCGTGAATTTCTACGCACGTAAGGAAATCAAGGATATCCTGGCCTATCTGCGTACGATGGCGAACGGAACAGATGATCTCTCTGTCAGGCGGATTATTAATACGCCGAAGCGGGGAATCGGTGAGACCACTGTCCTGCGGGTGGCGGACTATGCGGCATCCTGCGAGACTAGCTTCCTGGAGGCAGCGGGCCACGCCGCTGCTGTGCCCGGGATTGGGAGAAGTGCCTCGAAGATTACGGAATTCGTTCGTCTGATTGAGAGGCTGCGGAGTCAGAGCGCCGGAAAGAATGTTGCCGAGATCCTGAAAATGGTCGTCAAGGAGACAGGGTATGTCGAGGAGCTGGAAGCGGAACGCACTGATGAAGCCCTTGACCGGATTGCGAACATTGACGAGTTGATCAGCAAGGCTGCCCAGTTTGACCAGTCGGCGGATCCGGAAGCCGACGGCGCAATGGGAACAACCCCTGCAGAGGATGCAGGCATGGAAATAGAGGCAGGCGGACAGACAGATGCAGCAGGAGCGGCTGAAGAGACCGGGGACGGTGAAAGCAGTGTTCAGTCCGGGTCAAAGCTGCGTACGGGACAGATGCGCACCGGTCTCCCGGCTCTGCAGGACTTTCTTGAGCAGGTTGCACTTGTCGCAGATATCGACAGTCTTGCGGATGATGCCGACAAGGTGGTGCTGATGACCCTTCATGCCGCAAAAGGGCTTGAGTTCGATAACGTATATCTTGCCGGCATGGATGACGGCCTGTTCCCCAGCTACCATTCGATTTCCAGCGGCGAGAAGGAGGACCTGGAAGAGGAGAGAAGGCTGTGCTATGTCGGCATTACACGTGCAAAGAAACGGCTGACGCTGACTTCAGCCAAGGCGAGGATGCTGCGCGGGCAGACAGAGTGGTATCGGATATCTCGTTTTATTGATGAGATTCCCGAGGAACTGCTTGATGACAACCGGAACAGACAGGCGGCAGGCGGACAGAAAGAAAATGATTCCTACCACATGCTGTCGAAGGCACAGGCGGAGCGGAAGCGTGAGCACGAGGAATTCCGGGCAAAGCCCTTCTACATGCGCGGGAGCAGTCAGCGCACGGGCAGCAGCAAAGGGGCAGAGACAGGTTCATTTGCCGGAACCGGCCTGCGCGCTGCCGGATCATCTGCAAAAGGGCAGGGCAGCGTAACGTTCGGGAAGGTGGATCTGAGCGCTCTCAAGGGCAGTAATCTGCAGAGAACGGCGGATCTTGATTATCAGGAAGGCG
>USJM01000126.1 GCA_900555005.1 uncultured Lachnospiraceae bacterium
AAGACCATGAGCCGAAAGAGTGCTCACAGTACTTCGCCGGTGCGGATACGTTCCTGCAGAAATTCGGCATCCTCCGAAGAGGTTTTCTGAATCAGTATGCGCCGGAAGAGGACATGATTAAGCAGGTAAACGAATACAAGCCGGATTTCCTGTACATGAACAAGACGGAAATGATGCGCTTTGTTCTGTCGCGCACCGGACGGGGAAGAAGGTCTGGCATCCGAAGTTCTATGATGCCATCTCGGAGAAGGTGACGGAGAATGACCGGAAGCTGTTCAAGGAAGTGCTGGGTCCGGGGATCATCGATTCCTACGGGACGGCGGAGACGGGCGCGGCGATGATCCGGCTTCCTGACAAGGACTACTATGTGGTTCACAACGATTCGTTTGTCGTGAATGTGGTCGACGATGAGGGAAAGCTCTGCCAGCGGGGAAGAGTTGTCATCACACCGCTGTACAAGACCGATCTGCCGCTGATCAACTACGAGGTCGGAGACCGGGCGGTCATGAAGGTAAAGGGGGGCGTTCATTTCATCACGGAGGTCGAAGGACGGCTGAATGATTATTTCCGCTACGAGGATGGACGGGTGACCAGCTTCTTCGAGGTGACGCCGGTCATCGCGCACTGTGCGGATATTCTCCAGATCCGGTTCATCCAGAAAAGCTACGACCTGATCCATGTGCAGATCGTCCGGGATGAGAAGGCCAGGATGACGGAGAAGGAACTTGAAACGTACCTTGAGACGAATCTGAACCAGATCTTCAAGAAACCGTTCCGGTTTGAGTTTGAATGGATGAAGGTGATTCCGCCGGACAAGAATGGGAAGCTCCGGATGATTGTCTGTGAGGTATAGTGTTCTCCTCAGAGAAAAAAACGGATGACCGGATGAGAGGATGACACCGGAGCTGACTCTATGGTAAACTTGTATGAATGAACAACAGTCGGAGGCGAGATCATGAAACGGGTACTTTTAAAGCTGAGCGGGGAGGCACTCGCAGGCAGCAGAAAAACGGGGTTTGACGAGGAGACAGTCGCAGGCATCGCCAGGCAGGTGAAAACTCTGCATGACGAGGGCATCCAGATCGGAATCGTGACCGGCGGCGGAAACTTCTGGCGGGGAAGATCCAGCGAGCATATGGACCGGACGAAGGCGGATGAGATCGGCATGCTGGCAACGGTCATGAACTGTCTTTACGTATCTGAAATTTTCCGGTCTGCGGGGCTTCAGACGCATGTGATGACACCCTTCCAGGTCGGCGCGTTTACGGAGCTGTTCTCGAAGGATGCTGCCGTGTCGGCGCTTGAGAAGGGAGAGATCGTCTTCTTTGCCGGCGGGATCGGGCATCCGTATTTCTCGACAGACACGGGGACGCTGCTGCGCGCGATTGAGATTGAGGCGGACATGATCCTGCTCGCGAAGTCGGTTGACGGAGTTTATGATTCCGACCCGAAGAAGAATCCGGATGCCAGGAAGTACCGGGAAATTTCGATCGATGAGGTTATCAGAAAAGACCTGGGCGTCGTGGATATGACGGCCTCGATTCTGGCAAGGGAGAACCATATGCCGATGCTGGTGTTCGGGCTGAATGAGGAGGGCAGTATCCTGAAGGCGGCCAGAGGGCAGTCTGACGGGACCTACGTCACAGTCTGAAAAAAACGGAGTCGGGACAACAGTGAGAGGCTGCAGGGAGTCAAAGATACCTGCGGCGGAACAGGAGCGCTACAGGGGCGCTGCATGAAGGAGGAAACAGGGATGGACAGCAGAATACAGCCTTTTGCAGAAAAGATGAGAAAGACCTACGAGTCAATGGAGGAGGATTTCAAGACCGTGCGTGCCGGACGCGCGAATCCGGCCGTTCTGAGCCGTGTCCGTGTCGAGTATTACGGCTCCGAGGTCCCGGTTTCCCAGGTGGGAAATATCACGGTACCGGAGGCACGTATTCTTCAGATCGCACCCTGGGAGCCGTCCATGGTGAAGGCCATCATCAAGGCCATCAATATGTCCGATATCGGAATTAACCCGACAACGGATGGAAAGGTGATCCGCCTGATCTTCCCGGAGCTGACAGAGGAGAGAAGAAAAGAGCTTTCCAAGGAGGTCAAGAAAAAGGGTGAGGCGGCGAAGGTTGCCATCCGGAACATCCGCAGGGATGCAGACAAGGCTTTCAAGAAGCTGAAGGATGAGATCTCGGAGGATGAGCTGGCGGATCTGCAGGACGATCTCCAGAAAGAGACAGACAAGAAGATCAAGGAGATCGACAAGGCGATTGAGGCAAAGACGAAGGAAGTCATGACCGTCTGACAGGGCCGGGCCGTATGTTCTCGTCCGCGGGCGGAAGGGCGCGTCCGGACAGGTTACGGGAAGGTCACTGTCCAGGAGAACAAACAGATGCCGGGACAGAAGGTGAAGGGCTCTGACATCGGATACAGGGAGGAATCAGCATGGATGTACCGCGTCATGTAGCAATCATCCTCGATGGAAACGGACGCTGGGCAAAGTCCAGAAAGATGCCGAGAAACTACGGACATGTCCGCGGAGCGGCGAATGTCGAGACAATCTGCCGCGCGGCAGATGACATGGGAATTCAGTATCTGACCGTCTACCTGTTCTCCACGGAGAACTGGAGGCGGAATCCGGAGGAGGTCACGTCTCTGATGAAGCTGTTTCACAGCTACACGCGGACCTGTATCCGGCAGGCAAGGGAAAACAATATGAGATGCCGGGTGATCGGGGATCCGACGGCGCTGGACGCACAGCTTCAGGCAAGCCTGAGGGAACTGGTCGAGTCATCCAAAAACAACACGGGACTGAATTTCCAGCTTGCGCTCAACTACGGAAGCAGGGATGAGATCGTCCGGGCTGTGCGCCGCACGGCAGAGGCATACAGGGATGGTTCCATCCATTCTCTGGACGAGATTACGGAGGATTCGTTTTCGGCGATGCTCGATCGGCCGGGATACGGCCGGTATTCCGGACCCGGATCTTCTGATCCGGACAGCGGGGGAGCAGCGGCTGAGCAACTATCTGCTGTGGCAGCTGGCCTACGCAGAGCTTTACTTTACCGATGTCCCGTGGCCGGACTTCTCTAAAAAGGATCTGGAGAAGGCAGTGGAGGTTTATCAGCAGAGAACCCGCCGCTTTGGCGGTCTGAAGGCAGGAGAAGAAGACAGCCCGCAGGAAGCAGGACTTCATAAGGGGTGAAAAAGGAGAAGAACGATGTTTGTGACACGGCTCATTAGCGGAATTGTACTGGTTGCGATTGCGCTTCTGGTGAATCATGTGGGAGGACCGCTGCTTCTCCTGACGATGCTTGCCATCTCGCTGATCGGGATGTTCGAATTGTTTCGCGCGGTAAAGATCAGAGAGAAAGGGACGAACAGTCTGACGACTGCAGCCTATGCCGGAGCGGTGCTCTGGTACGCGGCAGTCTGGCTCGGACATGTGTACGGTGAACGCTTTGATCATTTTTACGTCTCCTTTCTGGCGGCGGGACTGATCATTCTGCTGTTTGTCTATGTATTTACCTATCCGAAGTATCATGCAGATCAGGTGATGGCTGCATTCTTTGGGATTGTGTATGTGGCTGTCTGCCTGAGTTTCATCTATCAGACGAGGGAGCTTCCGGACGGAAGATGGCATGTATGGCTGATTCTGCTGTGCTCCTGGGGATGTGACACATCGGCCTACTGTGTCGGCCGGCTTTTCGGCAGACATAAGATGGCACCGGTATCAGCCCGAAGAAATCGATCGAAGGCGCGGTCGGCGGTGTCATCGGGGCGGCTCTTTTCGGCGGAATCTACGGGGCCTGCATCAGAGGAAAGGTCAGCGCGGATATCAATGTTGTCCTTGTGTATATTGTGGTATGCGCAATCGGCGCGCTGATTTCAATGGTCGGGGACCTGGCGGCTTCGGCGATCAAGCGCAACATGGAGATCAAGGATTACGGCCACCTGATTCCGGGGCACGGCGGAATTCTGGATCGCTTTGACTCTGTGATCATCACGGCACCGATCATTTACTTTCTTTGCAGCGTCCTGCGGTTCTGATTCTGGAATTTGAGACTCCGGAGCAGAAAGCAGCAGACTGACAGCCCGGAAGACTCTTCCGGGCTGTTTTTGTAAGGGTGACCGTTCATCATCGAGTGCGGAGCGCGAGATCATGTCGGAGCCGTCGAATCGAGCAGGACAGGGGTATCCGCGGAGGATCCGGTTTTTGGAGGAAGAGAGATGAAAACGATATCGATACTTGGGAGTACGGGCTCCATCGGAACACAGACGCTGGATGTGGTCAGACATCAGAAAGATGTGAAGGTGGCGGCGCTGGCAGCGGGAAGGAACATCCGGAAACTGGAGGAACAGATCCGGGAGTTTGAGCCGCGTATCGCAGCGGTCTGGGACGAGGCGGACGCGCGCGAGCTGAGACAGAAAGTTGCGGATACATCCGTCCGGATTGTCTCCGGGATGGAAGGCCTGATTGAGGCCGCGACGGTTCAGGAAGCAGACCTTGTGTTTGGTGCGATCGTCGGCATGATCGGAATAATCCCGACCATCGCGGCAATCCGGGAGGGAAAGGACATTGCCCTCGCAAACAAGGAGACACTGGTCTGTGCCGGTCATCTGATCATGCCTCTGATTCGGCAGTCCATGTGCATCTTTATCCGGTCGATTCGGAACATTCCGCCATCTTTCAGTGTCTGAACGGCGAAAATCCCGGGCGGATCGAGAAGATTCTTCTGACCTGCTCGGGAGGACCGTTCTACGGATACAGCCGGGAAGCGCTCGAAAGGGTTACCGTTTCGGATGCCTTGAAGAATCCGAACTGGAATATGGGAAGGAAGATCACGATTGACTCTGCCACGCTGGTAAACAAAGGACTCGAGGTCATGGAGGCAGGCTGGCTGTTCTCCGTCACGGCAGATCAGGTCGAGGTGGTGATCCAGAGGCAGAGCATCGTCCATTCAGCCGTTCAGTTTGCGGACGGAGCGGTAATCGCGCAGATGGGGATGCCGGACATGCGCCTTCCGATACAGTATGCGATGTTTTATCCGGACAGGCGGCCGATGGAGACAGAGCGTCTGGACCTGTTTAAAATCGAGAGCATCAGCTTTGCCCGTCCGGACATGGAAACCTTCAGAGGGCTTCCGCTTGCATATGACGCGATGAAGAAGGGCGGCTCGATGCCGGCAGTTTTCAATGCGGCTAATGAGGCGGCTGTCGCACGGTTCCTGGATAGAAGGATTTCCTTCCTTCAGATTTATGAAATCATCGAGGAATGCTGCAGCATGCATCAGGTGATTCCGAATCCGACGGTACAGGAGATCCTGGATGTGCAGAAGAGTGTGATCGAGCATATCAAAGCTGAATGGGACAAGGACTGAGGAGGGACTGAGAGAGCCGGATGAATATCCTCATTGCGATCATTGTATTCAGTGTCCTGATCCTGTTTCACGAATTCGGACATTTTCTCCGGCAAGACTCTGCAGGGTTCGTGTCATCGAGTTTTCGCTCGGGATGGGTCCCCGCCTTCTTTCGCATGTATCACATAGGTCCGGGACAAGGTATTCTCTGAAAGCACTTCCGTTTGGCGGGAGCTGTGAGATGCAGGGGGAGTTTTCAGAGGAGGATGGGAAAGAAGACGAGAAGGAAGACGAAATGGAGGGAGAAGCGGGCGGAAGAGAGGCAGGAGAC
>USJM01000127.1 GCA_900555005.1 uncultured Lachnospiraceae bacterium
GGTCCGGTCAGTTGCAGCGGTACATCAGTTCTCCATCCATATCGGCACAGGCAAACCACATACCACGTTTTTTCAATTCATCAATCGTCTTCGCCAGATTTGTTACCTTAACCACCGGAGTATATGCGATTGCACCGGCAGAAGCCTTAACAACTGTTGCTGTAATTCCGACCGCTCTTCGTTTCGGAATAATAACGCCATGTGCACCGCACAGATTCGCTGTACGAACGATCGCGCCAAGATTATGAGGATCTTCAATCTCATCCAAAATAAAGATAAATGGCGGCTGTCCTTTTTCCTCAGCCTTTGCAAAAATCTCATCGATTGCTGAATATTCATAGGCTGCCACATGAGCGATCACACCCTGATGTTTCCCGGTCGAAGACATCTGGTTCAGCTTCTCTTTCGAAACATAATTAATAATCGTCTCCTGCTTCTTTGCTTCACGCACGATTGAATTGATACTGCCATCATGACAGCCATCCTGCAGATATAACTTGTCAACTGTTTTACCGGAACGAAATGCTTCCATAACTGCATTTCTACCCTCTATCTCAAACTTTTCATTTCTGTTTTCTTCCATGCTTATGCTCCATTTCTAATCCACATCATCAGATTGTAAATGCTCAATCAGTTGTTTTGATTCCAGGCAGTCTCTTGTCAACTCAAATAAACGGTCATATTCTTTATTCAGATAAAGATAGCCGATCAGTGCTTCAAAACCGGTAGCTTTCCTGTACTGTCCTACCGATGCATTCTTTGCCTTGGAATGTGTCTTTGTATTCCTTCCACGCTTATATATCGCCATTTCCTGCTCGGTCAGTTTCTCTTCCAACAGATCGATATAACCTGCCTGTGACTCTGCATTTACGATATGAATAGCTTCTTTATGATATTTGAATGCCTGCTTGTTATCCTTTGATACCAGAACGGTCTTTACTAAAAGGTCAAATACACTGTCCCCTATATAAGCAAGCGCCAGCCCGGAATATTCTGCCGGATTGGAATCTTCTACACCTAATATCGCAGTAAAATACTGATCTAAGCTCTTTTCCATTTTACTCCTTCTCTTGTATCCTCAAGAATAATGCCCTTATCACTGAGCATGTTACGGATCTCATCTGCTCTTGCAAAATTCTTTGCTTTTCTTGCTTCCTGACGTTCATTGATCAAAGCCTCGATATCAGAATCTAACAGTTCTTCTTCCCGCTCTGTAATGATACCGAGATATCACACAGCTTCTCAATCGTCCGGATTGCCAGATCTACTGTTTTCTTTGGTGTATCATTTGAAATATTGATATTTGTATATTTTACTAATTCAAAGATAACTGAGATCGCATCTGCTGTATTCAGATCATCGTCCATAGCTGTTTCAAATCGTTTTGTATATCCATCTAATTCTGCCTCGACAGAAACATCGGAACCCTCCACATCTGCCGGCGCAAGTGACTTTAACTTGTCAACAGCAGTCAAGATACGTTCCAGACCATTCTTGGATGCCTCTACCAGATCAGCCGAGAAGTTCAATGGACTTCTGTAGTGAGCAGACAGCATAAAGAAACGAATAACCTGAAGTGGATATTTGTCTGCGATCTCTCTAACTGTAAAGAAGTTGCCAAGTGACTTGGACATCTTCTCGTTGTTGATCTTTAAGAAACCGTTATGCATCCAATATCTTGCAAATTCCTTATCATTTGCTGCTTCACTCTGTGCGATCTCATTTTCGTGGTGTGGGAAGATCAGATCCTCACCACCTGCATGGATATCAATGATATCACCGATATATTTCTTAGACATAACAGAACATTCCAGATGCCAGCCTGGTCTTCCTTCACCCCATGGTGACTCCCAGAACGGTTCCCCCTCTTTCTTTGGCTTCCAGAGAACGAAATCCAGTGGATCTTCCTTCTCATCCTGACCGGAAACCTTAAGCTGATGGTTCTCTGCTCTGTGTCCGGATTCCAGATCATCAATATTCTTATGGGATAATTTACCATAGTCTGCAAAGCTTCTGGTACGGAAATATACAGTGCCATTTACTTCATATGCATGTCCTTTTTCAATCAGTGTCTTGATCATCTCGATCATATCCGGTATCTCTTCGGTAGCCTTTGGATGTGTCGTAGCTTCCTGTACATTCATCGCTGCCATATCCTTCTTTGTCTCTGCAATGAAACGCTCAGAGATCACCTTAGAATCAACACCTTCTTCATTTGCACGTTTGATGATCTTATCATCAACATCTGTAAAATTGGATACATAATTTACATCGTATCCCTTATATGTGAGATACCGTCTCAATGTGTCAAATACGATCATTGGTCTTGCGTTTCCGATGTGGATATAATCATATACGGTAGGTCCGCAGACATAGATTCCTACTTTACCTTCATTGATCGGTACAAATTCTTCTTTTGTTCTTGTAAGAGTATTAAAAATCTTCATGGGAATCCTCCAATAAATATAGTTTTTATTTTCGCCTGTCTTTCATTCGAAGCAGTTTTATCATGCACTATAGATTACGCATAAAAAAGAAAAAACCTGGAAAAAACTTCCAGGTTATCAAATAGCAGTTCATAGGGGAATCGAACCCCTGTTTTCGCCGTGAGAGGGCGACGTCTTAGCCGCTTGACCAAGGAACCATGTCGTGCCGACTTGCATACTATAGCATGATGTCGTGTAGAATGCAACCCCCTTTTTTTATTTTTTTATTTTTCGGTTTTGGGGATTGTAAAACTAATACAATTAACAGAAGAGGCTGCTCTTAGTTCGGGGAACAGCCTCTGTTCTTCCGAAAAACAGCTGCTGTTCCCTAATTTTACTATAAAACTTATAATCAGTTATACTCTTGCCACGCCAGACTCTCTGGCAGCCTGTGCAACCGCACGCGCAACAGCATCTTTCACGCGAGGATCAAATGCATGCGGAAGGATATAATCGGCATTCAGTTCGTCATCAGAAACGCAGCCTGCAATAGCTTTTGCAGCTGCAATCTTCATCTCTTCATTGATTCGAGTTGCTCTTACATCAAGCGCCCCACGGAATATTCCTGGAAACGCGAGAACATTGTTTACCTGGTTTGGAAAATCCGATCTTCCGGTTGAAACAACAGCAGCTCCTCCAGCCTTCGCCTCATCAGGCATGATCTCCGGAACAGGGTTTGCACACGCAAAGATGATCGGATCCTTGGCCATGCTTTTAACCATTTCTTTTGTAAGTGTCCCTGGCGCCGACACACCGATAAATACATCAGCACCCTTGATCACATCCGCAAGGGAACCTGCCACACGGTCCCTGTTGGTAATTTTTGCCATTTCCTTCTTGATTGGATTCAGGCCTTCCCGCCCCTCATAGATTGCTCCCTTCCGGTCTGTCATGATCACGTTTTTCAGACCCATTTCAATCAGAAGACGAATAATGGCAATTCCTGCAGCGCCGGCTCCACTTGTGACAATTCGAACATCCTCGATTTTCTTTCCGACAAGCTTCAGCGCATTCATCATACCAGCGAGTGTGATAACCGCTGTCCCATGCTGATCATCATGAAAAACGGGAATATCGCAGACAGCCTGAAGACGCTTCTCAATCTCAAAGCATCTGGGAGCACTGATATCTTCCAGATTAATACCGCCAAAGGAGCCGGCAAGGAGGCTGACTGTCTTAACAATATCATCCGGATCCTTGCTTCTGACGCACAGCGGGATGGCATCAACGTCGCCAAAAGCTTTGAACAGAACACACTTTCCCTCCATAACGGGCATTCCCGCTTCCGGACCGATATCCCCAAGTCCCAGAACAGCTGTTCCATCTGTTACAACGGCGACAGTATTCCATCTTCTGGTCAGATTGAAGCTTTCCTCAGGATGCTTTTGAATTTCCAGGCACGGTGCCGCAACGCCAGGTGTATATGCAAGTGAAAGAGCCTCACTCGAGTCAACTTTAGCCCTTGGTGTAACCTCTATCTTCCCTCTCCACTCTCTGTGAAGTCTAAGTGATTCAGCAGCATAATCCATATGATACCTCCATTCACATATTATTGATCTCTATATGCTGAGTTTTATTCGAGCAACGTCATTATAAATCGAGTACAATTAATTGTCTACTATGATAATTTCGTGTCAATCTTTCAGGATTGTCAATATCTTGCAAACATTCTTACGAAACATTTTTCTTTTTTTTGCTCGCTTTCTGCTTCAGAAAATCCTGGTTTGCTGAGAGCACCTCCTCGTAACTCTCGTTTTCTTGCATATTTTTTTTATCTTTACACCAAAGCCCGGGCCCTGACTGCATATGATCGAGGGCTTTTTTGGTAAGATGACACGGCAAATGTTGCGTGGCATCCGTGTTGCAACAAAGCAGGAACTGATTGATCGCATCTACGACAGCAACATCCACGCGGACTATTTCGATCCAGCCCGAGCTGGCAGCCGTCTGCCGGAAAATCTCAGCAGACAAGAAACGGCGATCCCTGATGTATGGGTTCCGTACATATCACTTTTTCTGTGATGATGATGGCAGGCGCATCAGCTATGACGCGTATCGTATCTATCTCGAACGTCACACGAAGAACCTTCTTGGGCGTCAGCTGTCCCCGCACGCGCTCCGGCATACCCATGTGGCCATGCTTGCCGAATCCGGTGTTCCGCTTGAATCGATCAGCCGCCGTCTCGGCCACTCCGACGGTCATACTACCCGGGATGTCTATTTTCATGTCACAAAACGCATGGAAGAACATGACCGCCGGCTGCTTGACACAGTTCAGCTTTTGCAAACCAACTGAGTTTTGCTAACTTTTTGCTAACCGAATGATTCCTAAGACATGAAAAAAGCCTCAGAAATGCAGTAAATACGGTACTCCTGAGACTCTTGTTCTATGCCGCAGACCGGGATCGAACCGGTACGAGTGTCTCCACTCATGGGATTTTAAGTCCCAGGCGTCTGCCAGTTCCGCCACTGCGGCTTAAAAAAACAGGACAGGCGAATCGCCTGTCCCATACGACCCAGACCGGGTTCGAACCGGTGACCTCCGCCGTGACAGGGCGGCGCTCTAACCAACTGAGCCACTGGGCCACAATAATGGATCCTCGGGGACTCGAACCCAGGACCGATCGGTTATGAGCCGACTGCTCTAACCAACTGAGCTAAGGTCCAAGTATCGAAAATCTTTTCCAAGCTCCCCAAGTAGGGCTCGAACCTACAACCCTTCGGTTAACAGCCGAATGCTCTACCATTGAGCTAAGAAGGCGTGTTGGCGCTACCTATTTTTCCGGGCCGTCTCCAGCCAAGTATCGTGGGCAGAAGCGAGCTTAACTTCCGTGTTCGGGATGGGAACGGGTGGACCCTCGCCCTAATAAGCACCAACTATATTGCAGCTGCTTTCGCAGTAACAACCATTATATTCACTTTTCCGCTCTCTGTCAAGAGAAAAATGGTGACCCGTACCGGATTCGAACCGATGTTAAAGGCGTGAGAGGCCTCTGTCTTAACCACTTGACCAACGGGCCATGTTCCGTCTCTATATCTCAATCAGCTTTCACTGCCTGAAATCCTGGTACACCATCAGGGACTCGAACCCTGGACACCCTGATTAAGAGTCAGGTGCTCTACCAGCTGAGCTAAAG
>USJM01000128.1 GCA_900555005.1 uncultured Lachnospiraceae bacterium
CGGAAGAATACACGCCACATCGATCTGGCAGGCCTCCAGCAGCTGTCCCGCGTCCTCCTGCTCATAGACACCGGAGAAATAGACATTCTCCGGGCACTTTTCCTTCAGAACCTCCGGATCCCCGACCTGTCCGAAGACAAAGAAGCGGAAATGCGGATTCCCGGAATGGATGATCGCAGACAGCAGAGCGGAGCCCTTTGCCCGGGTCACCCCGCCGAGAAACGCAACGTGCAGGATCCGCCCGCTGCGATGGCGAAGCCCACTCTCAGCTTTATTGAGATGCCTGAAAAAGCCGGTGTATACCCGTCCGTCTGTAAAGAACGCCGTCCCCTTCTGAAGCAGAACGCTCATCCGGAACCGCCCGTCAGCCATTCCCGGAAGAGCGAAGACCGCGTGAAAGCCACACTGCTGATACCGTCTGTCGCAGGCCGCATCGGCAACATCCGTGCGCGGAATTTTTCGGAGCGGGAGGCGGAACACCTGCCCGCGATGATCTGTCACTTCGGCATACGCCGTTATCTTTCCGCTGTCTTCTCCCTCCAGGTATGCCCAGCCGGTGACATAGTTGAAACCGCCATCCCTTCCCGGCATCTGATCCAGGTGCGCATGCATCCGGTTCGTCCGCTTCGCAGATACGGCCCCCTTCACAATCGCATTTCCCGCCCTTTCCCTCGGGTCGCCGCTTCCGTGCGGTATGACAACGCTCCGGCTCTCCAGCTCCGGGAAAACCTGCATCATCACGGCCTTTGCGGATTCAGAGGGAAAGATCAGTTTCCCGCAGACTGACAGGGCACGCAGATTCTCCCGTCTCCACCTGTCGATCACAGACACATGGCCGTAGCTGCAGTTTTTGTGGAGGCACAGCCGGCAGGTTCGGTCGTCAGCCGGCGCAAAGCGGCCATCTGACGGGCAGAATCTTCCGTCAGAGTCCATCAGCTTGATCGTCGGACAGGCATAATAGTAGTCATGAAGCGTACAGATAACCGGAATCCCCAGCGATTTCGAGACCTCGAAGATATCGAGCGTCAGCCCCTCCGTATGGTGGACATGGACCAGGTCGATGTCAAATACCGTCAGGATCTGCCGGAGAATCTCTGCGAGCTTCTCGTCCCAAAATACAGGAAACAGAGGCTTCTCCCCGATCGGGAACTTCAGCATCAGCTTCTCCCCGCAGCCCCTGGGGTAGATGGTCAGCCTGAGGACTTCTCCATCCCTGGCTGCAACAAACACGTTGTAATCCTTCACAGCGCCGCGGACCAGATCCCGTACGTGGAGCTGTGTCCCGCCGATGTGATTCTTCGCAATTCCCTGAAAATCCAGATGCAGGAAATAAAGCAGATTTCCGGCTCCGTTCGCAAGGCGGGTATGAAGCTTGAGATTGTCCCGGATGTCCTGGTCCGGATTCTCCGCGCAGTATCGGTCATTTTCCTTCATCTGAAGCGGATAGCGCTTTCTCAGAATCCGGTCATGCTCGTCGCACAGCCGTTTCTTTTCATCGCTCTCAAAGGATGCCGTCCCCTTATGATAGATGAAGGTGTCGTCGCACAGAACATGGATGTACCCCAGCATCCCGCAGCGGTTGCAGAAGTCGTTTTCCTCTCCGTACCCTCTGCCAAATGTGGCTGCGTCGAATGGTCCCGCCGCCTCGTAGGCTTCCTGGCGGATATACATACAGAAACCGACGGCCACTGAGACAGGCGGATAGCGGCGCAGCGATGTCCGCTCCACAAGCTCCGCATACTCGTCGACATCCAGGCCGTCCGGAATCCGGTTGTCCTTCAGAAACTCCGGTACCGAGGCCAGCGTCGCTGCATTGGAAAGAGGTGTCACCGTTGCGATCCGTACAGAGGAATCCGCACAGCGCTGAAGCTTCTCCACCCATCGGTCTGTCACAATCGTGTCAGAGTTCAAAAGAATGGTATCCCGCTGTGAGTAGGCAAGCCCTGTATTGACATTTGCGGAGAAGCCCCTGTTCTGGTCGTTGAACACCGCACAGATTCCCGGGCACCGTGCCTCCCGTTCCAGATACGGCCGGATACGCCCGTCTGTGCTCTTATCATCGATCAGGATGACCCGGTGCCTTGTCAGATCGGTATGCCGCTTCAGGCTCCCGACGCACAGAAGCAGGTCTTCATAGCCGTTATAGACAGGAACCACAATATCAACCGGACGGCTGCTCTGTCTTTCTTCCGTCTTCATAGTCTGAATATCCTCTGATACTTTCCGAGCAGGCTCCCTGCCCTTCCAAGCGCCCAGTCTTCACTCCTGAGATCCATCCTTCCGGCGATCCGGATCCTTTCCGGGATGCTTCCCCGGCAGACCAGGCGGTAGGACGGATCTGTCGTCAGGAACTCGCACACCCTCGTATACCCGCCCTCCAGCGGGATCTTTTTTCTTGCCCTCGCCGCATTGACGGGCCTCAGCTGTCCGTCGGGAGAGCTCAGCGCACAAA
The DNA here is from genome assembly GCA_900555005.1 of uncultured Lachnospiraceae bacterium. The sequence goes on from USJM01000128.1 coordinate 2,453, forward strand.
CGCAGCAGGTTCCTTCGACCGGGTCAAAACGCAGATCCCGGACTGTCTCCGGGTGCGGAATGTCAAAGACGGCCTCATATGCGCCATCCTTCAGCGAGACCTCCTGCCGCACCACATCCTTCTCTGAAAATCCCTGTCCCCGGTCCATGTAAAGGGTGGAGGTCAGACGGGCCTCCTGCCCGAATGTATGGATATCCTTCAGGTCAGCCTTCTTCTCCGGACGGGCATACCGGGCCAGTTCATTCGCCTTCACCGTCTGCTTCTCAAAAAAGTCCGCCCATTTCCAGTACGTCTGTGCCTGCGCCGGTGTGATCTGGTACCGTCCGAGGAGCTTCTGTCTCGGCAGCACCCGCTCAAGGCTCTCATGACCGGCATACAGCTCGTTGACTGCCCGCCAGAGGATGAACCCCGCCGGAACCGGGAAGTCGAACACCCACTCCCCGTCAATGATCCATACCGTGTCCCCGCTCAGAATCAGGTTGTCAAAGATCAGGTCAATGTTCGCCGGGCAGAGAAAACTGCCATCTCCGGCTCCGGGTTCTTCTCCGAACACCTTCCGGAATGCGTCCCGTCCCTCTTTTTCGGCCCCGCCTTCTTCCACCTTTCCCTGAAGCAGGAGACACCAGAGGGCGTCTGTCATCCGGATGACTGCAGCGTCATCACCCGCTTCAGCGGCCCGGGCCACCCGCTCGCCCAGGTTTTCCCCCCCAAGATACCGGTAGAAGAGCCTGCCGTCTTTCTCCTCTCCGCAGAGCGTACGGACCGGATATTGTCTTCCTTCCAGAAAGAGCGTCCTTGTTTCCTGCGCTTTTTCATATTCATGCATCCGAAGCAGGTGTGCACGCGCGGCATCCGTCAGCGGCTCCTTTGAGACAATTCTCTGTCCATCCCCCGTTCTCCTGATGACCGTCTGAATCCGGAAACAAGAAGCTCTGTCAGAATTCACTTTCGCGTAGAGTACTTCGCTTCCCCCGCCGGTTTCCTCCGGGGTCTCCAGCCGTTCAGACGCCGACAGCTCCACAAGAAATGAATTCATAAATGAAGCCAGCACACCTTCTTTCTGAAGGCTGGCGGCCATCTCGCGCTCCGGAAAAAGCTCCAGCCTCCGGGCATCAAAATTCCACCGGTTCCGGTCATAGGAAGCTGCAGACAGCGTCTCGTCCGTGAAAACTTCTCCGGGAAACTTGTAGTCAGGGGACGGGTAGTAAAACCGCCGGACACGGAGACCGCAGTCCGCCGCGAGGTCCAGCCACTCCGCCCTGGAAAAGGTCCGCACGCCTGAGCCCTGCCGGTATCCCTTCAGACCCTCCATATAGTTGCCAGTGTGGTCCTCCGGTGCCCCGGCAAAATACTTCAGTCCAAGCCGGTTCTCAATCGCAACCAGAAGGACCCCGTCCTCTTTCAGGAAACTGGCGCAGCGTCTGAGGAAGGTCCGGTAAGGCTGCCCCTCCTTTGTAAAGGAGCCCGCATACTCGAAGACCCCGTTCAGAATCACATAGTCAAAAAGGCCGGGAAACTTCATCTCATTGAGATTCCCGACCATAATCTTCAGATTGTCTGCACACCTGTGCCGCTCATAGTTGATCATACAGCGCCGCTTCGACAGATCGACACTCGTCACAGACGCCATTTTTTTGCAGAGAATCCCCGTCACTGCGCCAGGTCCGGCCCCTATCTCGAGCGCAGCGGCATCCTTTCTGAAGGGATACCAGGAAAGAATGTTCTCACGGACAGGGGACAAGTGGTAAAGATATGCAAATCCATCGGTCTCATTTCCAGTCCGGTATGCCTCGTCGATGACTCCGTAGAGCATATCCTGCGCATCCGACTGGCTGCCCGGGGCTTCTGCCACTTTCCTGGCTGCTGTCAGCTTTCTGACATCCCCAAGAATCCGATCCTCCACGTCCCCGTCAGAGTACTGGTCGCTTCCACGATAATAATCCAAATTCAGCTCTGCCATCTCATATCTCCGGATCCAGCACGCAGGTGCTGTTCATGTCATAGAAACCGACTGTGTCGCGATTCGATACAACCGTCAGCGATATGACGTCATAGAGTCTGTGGAACACCCGGAACATCCCGTCCTGATAACCGGTACATCCCAGCGAAAGCAGGTATTCCCCGCCCTGCAGGTCAATCCTCTGAGTAAACTCCACCACATGTTCATCGCCGTCGTGCATCGTCGGAACCGGGACACGTTCCATCGTCGTGTTTGTCCCGCAGATCTCAATGCCCTTCATGTTCTTGATTGTAAAAGCGAAGATCGGCTCCAGAATGTCCGCATGCGCCCGGATTTTCATTCTGACCGTGAACATGGTTCCCTTCAGAAAGTTGGAGGTCATCAGTCCGTTCTCATCCAGAAGCGCATAGTCGACAATCTCTCCATTTTTTTCCCCGTACTCGACCAGGCTGGGGTTGACCGGATATCTGCTCTTCCACAGACCGGCACCGCTGCCGGTTCCCTGTATCCCCGCCTTCTCCCCGTCTGCTGCCTCCGGCTGTTTCGCGGTCTTCTCCTCATACTGACCGACCAGCACCTTTTTGTACAGGTCTATGGCCTCCTTCGGCGTCCCATCGTAGATCAGGTCGCCCTGATTGAGCAGAATTGCCCTGTCGCAGTACCGGGAGATCGCTGAGAGGTCATGCGATACGAACAGGATGGTCTTCCCCGCCCGCCGAAACTCCTCGAACTTCCGGTAACACTTGGACTGAAAGAAAACGTCCCCGACTGACAGAGCTTCATCGACAATCAGAATCTCCGGATCGATATTGATTGCAACCGCAAAGGCCAGCCGGACAAACATGCCGGAGGAGTAGGATTTGACCGGCTGGTTGATGTAATCCCCGATATCCGCAAAGCGGATGATATCATTCAGCCGGGCATCGATCTCCTCCTTCGTGAAACCGATCATCGCCCCGTTCAGATAGACATTCTCAATTCCCGTGTATTCCATGTTGAAGCCGGCTCCCAGCTCCAGCAGGGCGGAAATCCTGCCGTCGACACGGATGCTTCCTGCAGTCGGTGTCAGAACACGGTGATCAGCTTGAGCATGGTCGACTTTCCGGAGCCA
>USJM01000129.1 GCA_900555005.1 uncultured Lachnospiraceae bacterium
CCGAAGAGCGCCAGGCATATGCACCACTCCAGCGGGCTGATTTTCAAGAACACGCCGAAGAAAATGACCAGTCCTGTGATGGTCAGATGGATCTTGATATTCCTCTCCTCCCGGATACAGGTTCCAATCCCCTGAAATGCATATCCGAAGCTCCTGGCCAGCGAGCTTCTGTTCACCTTCGACATTCTCAGCCTCCATCCACCCTTCTGCGTCCGGCAGCCTAGTCCAGATATTCCCGCATCGGACGGTTTTTCTGCTTCAGCTTTCTGAGCGCCTTTGCCTCAATCTGACGGATCCGCTCTCTTGTAACATTCATCTTTTTTCCGACTTCCTCAAGCGTGCAGGGATGATCCCCCTTGAGTCCGTACCGGTATTCCAGCACCTCCTGCTCGCGGGGTGACAGCTCCGCCAGAATCTTCCGGATCTGTTCATTCATCATCGACTGGGCGGCTTCATCCGCCGGTACAGGGGTGGAATCATCCCTGATGAAATCCCCCAGGCTGGAATCGTCCTCGTCGCCGACCGGCGACTCCATGGAGACCGGCTCACGCGAAATTTTCTGGATCTCGCGCACCCTGTCCGGTGTCATATGGATCTCCTCCGCGATTTCGTCTGTCGTCGGATCTCTCCCCAGTTTCTGGACCAGTTCCCTGGATGCACGGTTCACCTTATGATGTTTTCCACCATATGCACCGGAATCCGGATGGTTCTTCCCTGATCCGCGATGGCTCTTGAAATCGACTGTCTGATCCACCAGGTCGCATAGGTGGAGAACCGGAAGCCCTTGCGATAATCGTACTTCTCAACTGCCCGGATCAGTCCCAGATTGCCCTCCTGGATCAGATCCATGAGAGACATCCCGTGTCCGGTATAGAGCTTAGCAATCGAAACAACAAGCCTCAGGTTTGCTTCCTCAAGTTCCCTTTTTGCGGACTCATCTCCCTGCTCTACCCTTTTGGCAAGTTCTGTCTCCTGGTCCGGGCTCAGGAGCGGAACCTTCCCGATTTCCTTCAGATACATGTGAATCGGGTCGGACACGCCGGAGCCCGAAGCCTCCGGAGAAACGTCGGGATCTCCTTCCGCCCCGTCTGAAGGAAACTCATCTTCACCATCTGCATCCACCGTCCCGTCTTCATCATCAAACGAATCGATTTCGTCTGTCGTCGGAAGAAGGACGTCAACTCCTTTTCCGGACAGATATTCCACGACGGCTGATAGTTCCACTTCAGACGGCTTGAGATCTGAGAAAAAATTCTGTACCTCCGTATACTCCAGCGCGTCATCTTCATTCTTTGCTGCGGAGATCAGCTCCTTTGCTCTTTTGCGAAGAGTCTCCTTCCTCTTTTCAACAGACGGGTCTTTCTGTTTTCTGACTTCCCCCATACCTGATTTCTCCTGCACTGTGTCTATATGACATCCGGTTTGAGATACGCCTCTCTCATATAATTCACAAGAACATGTTTCAATATGCTTCCAATCTTATCAGATATGCACAATCAGTTCAATATATTTTCTCCGTCTGTGCGCCTGGGTCTTCTCAGATATAGTACATGTCGTCCGCATTGACATGATGCTCACTGTAATAGGCAATCAGGTCTGCCAGGGTCTCCTCTTCCAGAATATTGTCAAATGCCTCATTCAGTCTTTCAATCACACAGACCTGAACCGTCTGCGCAATCCCGTCATCCAGCGACTTCTCCGGCTCGATGTGGTACGCGCCGTCAAGCGCATGTAATATCTCCGCAACTGTAATTTCAGATGGATCCTTTGCAAGATAATATCCGCCCTGCGATCCCTTGACGCTCTGGATGATCCCGGCTCTTCTGAGGCTTGCGAATATCTGTTCCAGATACTGTGAGGAAATCCGGTTTCTCTCAGCGATGCTGGAAAGCGATATCCTTCCATTCTCAGAATTCATGCCCAGGTCGATCAGTGCCCTGAGTCCGTATCTGCTTTTCCTGGATAAAATCACGTTTCTGCCCTCATAGTCAAACAAAAGTCCCTGCTCATAGTATACGCCATGATCAGGGACTTATAAACAACGATTATCAGATTACTTATCAATCACTGCTGAAAGAGCGGAGTTGAATAATAGCGGTCTCCGGAATCCGGAAGAAGTGCTACGATCGTCTTGCCCTTGTTCTCCGGGCGCTGCGCAATCCTGATGGCTGCATCCAGTGCTGCGCCGGAAGAAATGCCGACCAGGACGCCTTCCTTTCTTGCGACAAGCTTGCTGCGCTCAAATGCCGCGTCATTCTCGACTGTCAGAATTTCGTCATAGATCTTCGTGTTCAGCGTATCCGGTACAAAACCAGCTCCGATTCCCTGGATTTTGTGCGGTCCGCCCTTTCCCTGAGAAAGGACCGGGGAACCTGCCGGCTCCACAGCGATCACCTTGACGTCAGGATTCTGGCTCTTGAGATACTCGCCGACACCTGTCAGGGTTCCGCCTGTTCCGATTCCCGCCACAAAGAAGTCAACCTTTCCATCCGTGTCATTCCAGATCTCCGGGCCAGTTGTTGCTCTGTGCGCAGCCGGGTTTGCCGGGTTTGTGAACTGCCCCGGGATGTAGCTTCCCGGAATCTCCTTTGCCAGCTCATCCGCCTTCGCAATGGCACCCTTCATTCCTTTTGAGCCTTCTGTCAGGACAATTTCTGCGCCATATGCCTTCAGAATATTTCTTCTCTCAACACTCATCGTCTCTGGCATGGTAAGGATGATTCTGTATCCCTTTGCCGCTGCGATCGAAGCCAGTCCGATTCCGGTATTGCCTGAGGTCGGCTCGATGATGACAGAGCCCTTCTTCAACAGTCCCTTCTTCTCAGCATCCTCAATCATCGCCTTTGCAATACGATCCTTGACTGAGCCAGCCGGGTTAAAATATTCAAGCTTCGCCAGAATCTTTGCCTCAAGGCCAAGTTCTTCTCGATATTGACAAACTCCACAAGCGGTGTGTTCCCGATCAGTTCCAGTGTTCCCTGATAAACCTTTCCCATCTCTGATACCTCCATATTTGCTGCAAGTCTATGTTATCTGCTGATTTTCTGTTTCATTGACCGCATTATATATTGGATAATATATATATGTCAAGTATGTTTTATTGATTTTGTCGGAATTCCTCCAGAAAAGAATGTCTGACGCCATTTCTGTCCTTGTAGCCAATCACTGCATTCAGGCTGACATTCTCAACGCTTCTGAAAAGATTCGCCTCGATCACAGGATCCTGCCGGGCCAGGTCTGCAATCAGCTGTTTGACATCATCCCGCTTGGATCCGCGCGCGCCGCCGCAGCTCAGGCAGTTTTCCGTGAAGCGGCAGGCACACTGAATGAAGTTCAGTTCATTTGCATCCCTCCAGGCTTTGATATCCTTTTCTCTGATCAGATAAAGCGGACGAATCAGCTCCATTCCTTCGAAATGCTGACTTTTCAGCCTTGGCATCATCGTCTCGACTTTTCCGGCGTACAGCATACCCATCAGGATTGTCTCAATGACGTCATCGTAATGATGTCCAAGCGCAATCTTGTTGCAGCCAAGCTCCTTTGCATGGCTGTAGAGGTATCCGCGTCTCATTCTCGCGCAGAGATAACAAGGGTTCCGGTCAATCTCCGCGACGGTATCGAAAATCTCCGTATTGAAAACGGTCAGATCAACGCCCAGTATTTTTGCATTGTCTTTAATAATCTGCCAGTTATCTTCATTGTAGCCAGGATTCATGCACAGAAACACCAGGTCGAACCGGACAGGCCCATGCCTCTGCAGTTCCTGGAGCAGCTTTGCCATCAGGAAGGAATCCTTCCCCCCGGATATACAGCAGGCAATCCGGTCTCCTTCCTGTATCAGCTGGTAGTCTTTGACAGCCTTTGTAAAGGGCGACCACACCGTTTTTCTGAATCTCTTGATGATGCTTCTTTCGATTGCGGCCGTCTTCTCCGAGCGCTTCTCGGCCTGATCCTCCTCCATGAACCGCTGAAGGCTCAGTCGAAGATAAGCTCTCCAGCCGCCATCCAGGTTTGCCGCATCGATGCCATGATCCTGAAGCAGACTGACAATATCTCTGCTGTGGTCACCCGTATGGCACATAACCAGATAGCTCTTTTCCCTCTCAAGTCTCGATATACTGCCCTCCGGATCCGATTCAAACTGCCTCTGCGGAATCGAGACCGCTCCCGGATAGCTGCTCCGAAGAAACTCCTCCTCGCTCCGCACGTCCAGCATCACCCATTTCCCGCCCGGGGTGATCAGCTTCTCTGCCTGTTCGATTGTGAATGACTTCATATTTCCTGCTCTGCCCTTCTTTTCTTTTATCTGTCTACCCTGCTCAGCCTTCTGATTATTTGTACTTTCTGTGCTTCGCCGCCGAGCCAAAGTAAGCTCCATGAATAAAAATCAGGCGGAGAACCTCTTTGTCCCCGCCTGATGTATACTGCCCTCAGCCCTGAATACACCATATCCCCGGCTGGATGATCCCCTCGGCATATCGGCTCCTGTCTGATCTCAGGCTCCGCTTCAGGTTTCCTGCTGACTGTCCGTGTCAGGAGTCAGCTGGCCGGCCTCAATCCCGGCAGCTTTGCCCCTTACTGCATCTGCAGACAACCCAGACTCGCTGACCGGTGTGTTCCTGGCATCCTCCGGCAGCTTGATGGAAACCGGAGTGTCAAAGTCGTAATCCGCCGATGCCTTCAATGTATTCACTGCAACAGAAAGCTGTGGCGGCTCTGATGTGGAACCTGTGTATCCCGCATTGATGAGAGACTCTATCCAGCTGATCAGCCCGGAAAAATCGCTCCCGCTCAGATCCATCTCCATATGGACCGGAAGGAAAGTCTCTGTATTGTAGTCCTCCTTTGTGACGACAGACAGCGACTTCAGGATGGTCTCCGCAATCTGACGCTTCTGGCTGTCCAGGCCATCACCGGATGCATGTGAAAGGTCGGAATTCATTACATCCGAAAGCATCCCGGATAAGAGGCTGCCGCTGATCGTGGACGTCATCTCGTAGCACTCCTGGTTATCGACTGTCGCCGCCTCAGGGGCCAGCGTTGTCACTCTCTCGACCCCATCGATGAGTGCCTGCGCGTCCAGGCCCTGTTCCTTGAGCTTGCTGTAATCGCCTGATTTCGATGCCGTCAGTGCCTCCTGAATCATCTGCATCTGATTCTTGTCAACTCTCGATGCCTCCCAGCTTCCGCCGTTCCCGGTATCGAGATTCGCATAGATCACTCCACTTCCGTCATCGTCCGTCACAAAATACTGTGACAACTTTGCGTCGACAGTTTTTCCCAGTGCAGTACCCTTCACATTCCCTTCCATCTCCATCTGGAAAGGTTCCATTGTATATGAAATCGTCAGATCTGCGCTGCCGTTTAAGGATACCTTTGTGGCAGTTGAAGAATCCGCCCCAATCTGAAGGGCAGCATCTGCTTCCATCTGCATCGCGATCACCGCACTGTTTTTCGCTGCCTGCGCCTCCCGGCTTCTCGTGTGCAGTTCCTGCACGGTCATGGCAGAG
>USJM01000130.1 GCA_900555005.1 uncultured Lachnospiraceae bacterium
GTGGCAGGACAGGCGCACTGGATGCGTGCCAGCGTTTTGACGTGCGGCGGGACATTCTTACCTCTGCAAAGGCACTTGGCGGCGGTGTCCCGCTTTCGGCTGTCATCGCAAGAAAAGAGATCATGGATGCATGGCCGGCCGGAGCACATGGCGGGACATTCGGCGGAAATCCGCTTGCCTGTGCAGCCGGTCTGAAGACACTTGAGATCATCGAGAGAGATCATCTTTCGGAACATGCGCGGAGAATGGGAGAGTATTTCCTGGGACAGTTGAAGAACCTTCAGAGGAAATATCGGCAGATCGGAGATGTACGAGGGCTGGGACTGATGGATGCCATCGAACTGGTCTCGCTGGACGGAAAGCCAGATGCCGAATTGTGTCAGAGAGTCCGGAAGAAGGCACTGGAGAGAAATCTCCTGCTCCTTTCCTGCGGCAGCGATCACAATGTGATCCGTTTTATTGCACCCTTGATCGTGACGGAGAAGGAACTGGATCTGTGCGTATCTGTACTGGATGAAATTCTGGGAGAGGAGGTCCGCCATGGCTGAAAGCGATGTCCGCTATGTGATAACCATCACCAGGCAGTTTGGGTCTTTGGGACGGCCGATTGCAAAAAAACTCGCAGAGCGGCTCGGAATCGACTATTTCGATCGCGAACTGGTGGACCAGGCAGCGAGAGCACTGAACATGAAGGCCTCCGTGATCGGAGAGCTGGAGGAATCAGCGCGGCCGAAGTTCTTCTCGATGAAATATCCGCTTGGGACCGGCACGACTGAGATGCAGAATCAGATTTTTGAGACGCAGCGGATGCTGATCATGAAAATCGCTTCGAGAGAGTCGTGCATTATTGTGGGGCGCTGCGCGGACTATATTCTCAGAGAGTATTCCAATGCGATCCACATCTATATCTATGCGCCGGATGAGATCCGCAAAGAGGTATGTATCCACGATTTCCATTATTCGCCGGAAGGTGCGCAGCAGATGATGGAGGAAGTGGACAGAGCCAGGGAGCATTATCACAAGCAGTTTGCCGGCTATCTGCCGGATGATCCAAGGCATAAACACCTCTGTGTGGACTCCAGTGTTCTGGGAGTGGATGGGACGGTCGATCTGCTGGAGCATTACGTCAGAGAATTCCTCAGTCACCGTCTGGATCACAATCTGGTGAAGGATGGAGAGGCGGACGGATGAACATATTGATCAGCGACTACAGAGAAACACTCAAGCGGGACCTTGGGTATGAGATTGAACTTCTGCAAAAGGAACTGCCGGGCTGTCAGGTTAATACATATGTCTACCGGGATGACAGCCGCGAGGAATTCCTGAAAATACTGTCGGAGACGGACGGACTTCTGACGGCATTCATCCATCTTGGACCGGATGCGTTGAATGCGGCAGCGGGCAGGTTGAAATGTGTTTCGTTTAATTCTACCGGCTATAATTTCATCGATCTGGAACAGGCCAGCGCACATAATGTGCTTGTCTGTCACATCAAGGAGTACTGCACACAGGAAGTCGCGGAACATACGATGGCACTGCTGCTTGCCCTGGCCAGAGATCTGAAGCACTATGACCATGATACGGATGGACGGAATCTCTGGAGCTACACGACGGCATCGGACCTGATCCGCCTGGAAGGAAGTACGCTTCGATCTTCGGTTTCGGCAAGATCGGGCACGCTGTAGCAAAACGGGCTCAGGCCTTTGGCATGAGGATTCTTGTGGTAGATCCGTACCTCCCTGCAGAGGCAGCAGAGAAAGTCGGCGTGACGATGACCGATAAGGAGACTGCGCTCAGGGAGGCGGACTTTGTCAGCAACCATATGGCACAGACAAAGGAGAATCATTCATACTTTGATGAGGCCGCGTTCCGCGCCATGGAGCGTCACCCTGCTTTCATCAATGTGTCCAGAGGCGAGGCAGTAGACGAGGCTGCGCTTGCAAAGGCGCTTGACGAGAAATGGATCCGCTCGGCGGGACTTGATGTGCTGGTGTCAGAAAGCCCCGACCTTGTTCACCATCCGCTGAATCACAGGGAGAATGTCATTCTGACCCCTCATGCCGCCTTCTATTCCAAAACATCCATCCGGGAACTTCAGCGGCTGTCTGTGATGAATCTGGTGTATTGTCTGCGCGGCGAGAAGGAGAAGGCTTTTCGCTGTATCAATTAAGAATGTATACAAAAAAATCAATAAAAATAACGAAGCTGATAATAAAATCAAAATAATTCAGTTTATACACATACATAGTTGACTGCATTTTAAAGAAGTGATAAAAATTGTATACATAAAGAAGCCAAAGGGGGCTGCAGAATTCATGCGGCTCCTTTTCTTGTCTGATGGCCGGATGCGCTGTCATACAGACGATCGAATGGATTCATAAGAAGTCATACAGGAAGGAGACAGGATGGCAACACTTCAGATGTACATGGACAGAAGCCGAATTAACAACCAGTATGAGGATCCTTCCTGGAAGGAGGTCTGGGGAGACGGATTCGGGGTGGATAACTCTGTAGGAAAGATCAGAAAGATTCTGGTTCACTGCCCGGGGAAGGAAATTCTACAGCTGTCTGAAGGACAGTATGAGGAGGAGGCCGGTGCCAGAATCCTGAAAGACAGCAGGGGAAGGATTCGAAATTATTTGAAGGGACATGACCTTCCGAATCTTCAAAAGCTGCAGGAGCAGCATAACAGGATGACAGATCTCCTGAGACAGGAGGACATCGAGGTCCTGAGCTTTGATGATCCGACCCATTACTGGACGAACCTCGTCTTTACGAGAGATATCGCCCTGATGACACCAAGGGGAGCTGTCATCTGCAGGCCGGCGATGTATTTTCACGCTGGGGAACCAAAGATGACGCAGGCATGGATGACAAGTCATGGGATTCCGATCGTCGGCGTGATTCAGGGAACCGGAACGATGGAAGGCGGATCCTTCTCCATGCTGGACCGGCATACAGCAATCATTGGCCGGTCGGTGCGGATCAACGATGAAGGAATCGGGCAGCTCCGTCAGCTGCTGGGTTATCAGGGAATCGAGCTGATTGTTCTCGATCTCCCCGCAAGCTACATTCACCTGGATGAGGCCTTCCTTCCGGTTGATAAAGACAAGATCCTGGCAAGCACATTCATTCTTCCTTTCTGGTTCCTGCACCGGCTCCAGGAGAAAGGATACCAGATCATTGAATGCGACAGAGACGATCCGATGCTTTCCAACAACTGCATCGCCCTGAGCCCCGGAAAGGTATTATTTTCTGACCAGGCCCCGAGAACCAGAGCCAATCTGGAAAAGGCAGGGGTGGAAACAATCACGGTTGATCTTTCAGAGATCAACCGGCTTGGCGGAGGCATTCACTGCTCCACGCTCCCGATTTTGAGAGACTCCATATGACGGCAGAACAAAGGCGTTCTTCTTGAATTTTAAGGAAGGACGCCTTTGCGCGTACAGGAAAAGGAGAATGGCGAATGGACAAACCGGTAATTTCGATCAGAGGTCTTCGAAAATCGTATGGGACGGTTTCGGTTCTGAAGGGGATCGATCTGGAGATCAGGAAGGGAGAGGTTGTTGTCATCATCGGTCCGTCCGGATCCGGGAAGAGCACCATCCTGCGGTGTATGAATGCGATGGAGGATATGACGGACGGCGACATATTCTATGAAGGACAGAGTCTCCGGGAAATGAAAAAATATGCAGACCTGAGAATGCATGTCGGGATGGTATTTCAGCATTTCAATCTTTTTCCCCATATGACAGTGCTGGAAAACATCATGTACGCTCCTTTGAAGGTCAGGAAGGAACCGAAGGCGGAGGTATATGAACGATCCATACAGCTGCTTAGAAAAGTCGGACTAGAGGAAAAGAAAGATGTATACCCTGCTATGTTATCAGGAGGTCAGCAGCAGCGAATCGCGATTGCCAGAGCGCTTTGCATGCAGCCGGATGTAATGCTGTTCGACGAACCGACATCCGCCCTGGACCCGGAGATGGTCGGGGAAGTGCTGGAGGTCATGAAGAATCTTGCCCAGTCCGGAATGACCATGGTGATTGTCACGCATGAGATGCGGTTTGCAGCGGAGGTCGCAGATCGTGTCATCTTTATTGATGAAGGTGTGATTCTGGCTGAGGGGACACCGGATCAGATTCTGATTCATCCTGAGAATCCGAGAATCAGGACATTCCTGAAGAACAAGCTGTAGGAGGTGCAGTATGAGTAGTCTGATTCAGGTCTTAGCCAAGTACAGGTCGCTTCTTCTGAACGGGACGGAGATCACCCTTATCATCTCTGTCATCACGATTGTCTTCGGAATGATATTCGGCAGTCTGATGGCCCTGATGAAGATGTGCAGGATTCCGCCGCTGAGGTGGTTTGCGGATGTCTATGTTGCATTTATCCGCGGCACCCCGGTGCTGGTGCAGATATTCCTGATATTCTATGGACTTCCGATCATGGGGATCCACATACCGGCCATCGTTGTCGGCGGGAATGACATATCCCGGATTGTATCCGGCTCCATCGCACTGGTCATCAATTCCACAGCCTATATCTGCGAGATTGTCCGGGCGGGAATTCAGTCAATCGACAGGGGACAGCGGGAAGCTGCACAGGCGCTCGGAATGTCAGATACCAGAGTGCTGTGGGCCATCATCCTGCCGCAGGCGATGCGGAATATTATCCCGGCGCTTGGCAACGAATTTATCACCGTTATCAAGACATCCTCTCAGGTTTCAGTGATCGGTATCGCGGAGCTGATGTATACTGCGAACACGATTCGCGGGATCAGCTTCAAGCCGATTGAGCCGCTGGTGATCGTAGCACTGATTTATTTTCTGATTACTTTCGTTGTCTCACTGATTCTAAGCGCAGTGGAAAGGAGGATGAGACGCTCGGTGAGATAGTGTTTCGTGCCGGTTATATATGAATGCCGGTGGATATGGTACCAGGAGAACCAGACAGAACAAAAGAAGGAGGAGTACGTTATGAAAATGAGAAAAGCTTTGGCAGCTGTTTGCGCAATGGCCCTGATGACGACTGGGATTGCCGGCTTCGGAGTGACGTCTGTCTATGCGGATGATTCAGCATCGACGGAAAGCTCGACGGAGAAGGAAGCGGCCGGTACGCTGATGAGTTCCATCAAGGCGGCTGGAAAACTGGTTGTCGGTACAGCATCCGGATACCCTCCATACGAGTTCATCGATACCAGCAGCTCCGACAACAAGATTGTCGGAATCGACATGGAGCTGGCACAGTGCATCGCCGATGAGCTCGGGGTCAAGCTGGAAATTCAGGACATGGACTTCTCCGGTCTTCTGGCTTCGATTCCGGCGGGCAAGATCGATCTTGCAATTGCTGGAATTTCGCCGACTGATGAAAGAAAAGAGACGATGGATTTCTCTGAAAACTATCTCGAAGCAGACCAGAAGATGCTGATACTGAAGGATAACGCGGACAAGTACAAGACGATTGATGACTTCAAGGGACAGCCGCTGGCGGTTGAAAATC
>USJM01000131.1 GCA_900555005.1 uncultured Lachnospiraceae bacterium
CCAAAGGCGGAGGAAATGCTGATTTCTAACAACAAGATTCCAGAGGAAAGCGGCATGATGGAAAAAGCTATGCTTTGGAGCTCAGTGCAGCTGAACTCCATGCTGGACACCGACGCCTCCCACATTGCGGAGATGGTAATCAACGGCAGTACCATGAGCATAGTCAGCTGACGAAAAAGCTGAACGAGCTGCCGGAAGCCTCTCCGGAGGTCTCAGAAGCACCTTCTGAAGCCCCAGAAGCCTCTTCTGCGGCTTTCTCAGTCGAAGCTGAGGAAGTCTCGGAAGAAGATGCGGAAACCGCGGCAGAACCGGAAGCATCTGTCTCAGCGGAAGCCTTGGATTCTGCCTTTGAAGCAGCTCCATCGGCTTCATTTCCGCCCTTGGACTCGTCTTTCGACTCTCCTCGGAATCATCCCTCTTCGCGTTGAGGGACTTCATGGTCGGGAACAGGAGCACATCGCGGATCGCGGAGCTGTTCGTCAGCAGCATCACAAGTCTGTCGATGCCGTACCCGATTCCGCCTGTCGGCGGCATGCCGATCTCCATGGCATGAAGGAAGTCTTCATCGGTGTGGTTGGCTTCCTCATCTCCAGCAGCGGCAAGCGCATCCTGTGCCTTGAAGCGTTCTCTCTGATCAATCGGGTCGTTCAGCTCGGAGTATGCATTGCACATCTCACGGCCGTAGATATACAGCTCAAACCGCTCAACAAGGGACGGATCCGACGGTTTTCTCTTGGTCAGCGGGGAAATCTCAACCGGGTGATCCATGATGAAGGTCGGCTGGATCATCTTCTCCTCGCAGAACTGCTCAAAGAACAGGTTGATGATGTCACCCCTCTTATGGCGCTCCTCGAACTCCACATTGTGCGCTTTTGCGGCTGCCTTTGCCTCCTCGTCGGTGCGGATCGTGCTGAAGTCCACGCCGGCATATTCCTTCACGGCATCGATCATGGTCAGCCTGCGGAACGGCTTCGACATGTCAATAACCGTATCCTCGTACTGGATGACGGCGCTTCCGCAGACCTTCTCCGCCAGATAGCGGAACATGGACTCGGTCAGCTCCATCATGCCATTGTAATCGGTGTACGCCTGATAGAGCTCCATCAGCGTAAACTCCGGGTTGTGGCGGGTGTCCACGCCCTCATTCCGGAAGACGCGGCCGATCTCGTAGACTCGTTCAAAGCCGCCGACAATCAGGCGCTTCAGGTAAAGCTCCAGTGAAATGCGCAGTTTGACATCCTCGTCAAGGGCATTGTAGTGCGTGACAAATGGACGAGCGGCGGCACCGCCGGCATTCTCGACCAGCATCGGTGTTTCAACTTCCATGAAATCGCGCTTGTCAAGGAAATTGCGGATCTCCTTGATGATCTGGGACCGCTTCTCAAACGTTGCGCGGACGTCCCGGTTCATGATGAGGTCCAGATACCGCTGGCGGTACCGGATATCGGTATCCTGAAGGCCGTGGAACTTCTCCGGCAGCGGAACCAGGTTCTTGGAGAGCAGCGTGACCTGATCAGCGTGGACCGAGATCTCGCCCATCTTCGTGCGGAACACGGTGCCCTTCACGCCGATGATATCGCCGATATCATACTTCTTGAAATCCTTGTAGGAATCCTCTCCGATCTGATCGCGCGCCACGTAAACCTGAATGCTGTCATAGCGGTCCAGGACATCACAGAAAGAGGCCTTGCCCATGACACGCTTGGACATCATGCGGCCGGCAATCGACACTTCCTTCCCTTCCATCTCTCAAAGTGATTCTTGATGTCGGTAGAGTGCTCTGTCTGGTCGTAGGTCGTGATCCGGAACGGATCCTTTCCTTCCTCCTGCAGGGTCTTCAGCTTCTCTCTCCTGATCTTCAAAAGCTGATTGAGGTCCTGCTCTCCGCTGTTCTGTCTCTGGTTTGCCACTTTCTGCCTGTCCTCCGTCAATTCCTTACTGCTGATTTCTCTCCACACTCAGGATTTCATACTCGTGACCCCTGCCGGCGTCTCAACTTCAACCTTGTCGCCCGCCTTTTTGCCGGAAAGCGCCTTCCCGACCGGGGAGTCATCCGAGATGAAGCCCTCCAGCGGGTTGGCCTCGGATGAGCCGACCACGTTCAGCTCCATCGTCTCGTCCATCTCGATATCTCTCACGAGCACCTTGCAGCCGATTCCGATCCTGCCGTCCCCGACATTGGTGACGATCTCGTGGTTCTTCATGATCTGTTCGATCTCTTCGATGCGGCCCTCCATCTCGCTCTGCTCGTCCTTCGCCGCATCATACTCTGCATTCTCCGACAAGTCGCCCTGCGCTCTGGCTTCCTTGATCTTGTCGGCGATCTCCTTGCGCTTGTTGACCTTCAGGTCTTCAGGCTCCGCCACCAGCTTATCAAATCCTGCCTGCGTCAGGCGCGTCTTTTTGATCTCTGCCATCTTGCGTTACACCTCTCCGGAACCCATGTTTTCCGCCTTTTTGACGGTTTTTCCATCTGATCTGCCGTCCCCTTTGCACCGGGAACCCGCACAGTCAGAGGAGAATTATAGCGTAATGCAAGGGTAAAGTCAACTTAACGAATGGGTTCCACGTCCGTCCGCGCTGCTCCGTCTCCCGCTCTGTCAAGCAGGTTTTTCAGCTCATCCAGCGTGGAAATGGAGCTGGACGCGCGCCTCAGCATGGCGGAGTGCGGCATGCCGGCCGTGTACCAGGCGATATGCTTCCGCATCTCGCTCATGGCTGTCCGCTCGCCCTTCTGCCGGACTGCCATCCTGGCATGCCGGAGGATCTCTGCCTTCACCGTCTCCATATCCGGCTGTCCCGGATCGACTCCGGTCTCCTCATAGGTCAGGATCCGGTGAAAGATCCACGGGTTGCCGCGCGCCGCCCTGGCAATCATGATGCCGTCACACCCCGTTTCGCGGACAAGTGCCCCGGCCGACTGCGGATCGGTCACATCTCCATTTCCGATGACCGGAATCTGAACGCTTCCTTTACCTGCCGGATGATCTCCCAGTCCGCCTGGCCCGAGTAGAGCTGCTCCCGCGTCCGTCCGTGAACCGCGACAGCCGCGGCTCCGGCCTGCTCTGCGATCTTTGCGATCTCAACCGCATTCACATGGTTTGCATCCCAGCCCTTGCGGATCTTCACTGTCACCGGCTTTTGCACACGCTTCACCATGGTGCTCACAATGTCGTAGACCAGTCTGGGATTGTTCATGAGGGCACTGCCCTCACCGTTCTTAACCACCTTCTGGACCGGACAGCCCATGTTGATATCGAAGAAGTCAAATGGCCGGTCCTCGATTCGCTCCGCCATCGAGGCCATGATCTCCGGATCATTTCCAAACAGCTGGAGCGAGACCGGGCGCTCCGCCTCGGTTGTGGCCATCAGCTCATCCGTGTGTCTGTTTCCATAGTAGATGGCCTTCGCGGAGATCATTTCCATGCAGACAAGTCCGGCGCCCTGCTCCTTGCACAGAAGGCGGAAGGACAGATCGCTGACGCCGGCCATCGGTGCCAGGATCAGGTTGTTGGGGAGTGTGACGCTCCCGATCTGCAGTGTCTTCCTCATTCCAGCTGCCATGCCTCCAGGTCAAGCGGCTGATGCAGGACGACTGCCTTATAGTAAAGCTCCAGCCCGTTCATCATGTCACGGCGCTGTTTCTGGATCTCCTTGATCTCCAGAGCGGCACCGATCTCATCGTAGTTGTAATCGGACGCCTTCGCCTCCGTGCGGATGCTCAGTTTCCCGTCCTTGTCGAACTCGAACAGGATGATGCCCCCGATATCCTCCGTGAACAGCACACAGATGATATGAAGCTGGTCCTGGATATCCTTCGGAATGCCTTCAAACGACTTGTTGAAGAAATATTTCTTTTCATATGCGCTGGCTGCGCACAGGACAACGGTCCCTGCTCCGGCACTCTGCCCGGACTGAACCGCTTCCTTTGTTTCCTTCTGATTCTCTGCCATTCTGTTTCCTTATATTTCCTTATACGTATCCGTAGATGCCCCGCACGGACACCTCGCCTGACCAGACCTTCACCGTCTGCCCGTCGTCATCCCGTTTCACAAGAAGCTCGCCCTCCGGGTCAATTCCAAGCGCGGTCCCGGTGTAGGCGCCCTTCGGGTCCAGCACACGGACCTTCTGGTTCAGATTCAGCAGCTCCTTGTTGTACATCTCCTGAAGGTCGGTCAGATCGCCCCGCTTCTCGAACAGCTCGTAGTACTGCTCAAACAGCTCGATGACCCTGCACAGCACCTGTGCACGGTCGACCGGATGCCCCAGCTCAAGCTCCAGTGAGGTCGCGATATCCCTGATCTCCTCCGGAAATGAAGTCAGATTCGCATTGATGCCGGTTCCGATGACGACATAGTGGACGCCGTCCATCTCCGCGCTCATCTCTGTGAGAATGCCGCAGATCTTCCTTCCATGGATCACGACATCGTTCGGCCACTTGATTCCTGCCGGAAGGCTGTAGAGCTGCCGGATGGCATTGCAGACCGCCAGTCCTTTGACAAGCGTCACCATGGAAATGCGGGATGGCGGAAGCTTCGGCCGCACCAGGATGGTGAATGCAATCGCGCTTTTCGGCGGCGTCACCCAGTGGCGTCCGCTCCTTCCCTTCCCGGCGGTCTGCTCATCCGCGATTACAATCGTCCCGTCCGGGGCCTGCTCTTCCCCGAGCTTCTTCGCATACTGGTTGGTGGAATCAATCGTAGAAAAGTAATAAAGCTTCTTTCCCATCCATTTCGACTGAAGTCTGGAAGCAATCTCCTCCGCTGCGATCGTATCCGGGCAGCCTGTTATGCGGTACCCCTTGTTCGGAACCGCTTCTATGACATATCCATCCTCCCGAAGAGACTGGATCGCTTTCCAGACCGCTGTCCTGGAAACTCCAAGTTTTTCACAGAGCGCCTGACCGGATACATAGGCATCCTCATCTCTCAGCGCCCGGAGCACCTTTTCCTTCATGAGCCTGCGCTCCCCCTTCAACCAAAATCTCTCTGCCTTCCTTCAGACAGATCTGTGCCAGAAAGCAGGCAGCCGCTTTCAAAAACCAGGCCCCCGGCTCTCAGGCAAACAGCTGCGTTCCGAGTACAAGCCCTGCTGCCACCGCGACCAGCATCGCGAATACCGCGAATGTCCACTTTTCCCGGAGGCTGAACTCCACAGCCAGGCTGACATTCAGAACAATGCCAAGGAATGTCACGATCTCTCCTTCAGCAGCTCTTCCCGGTCTCTTGTCAGGAACATGATGCCGAGTGCCAGGATGAAAAGCGCCAGGAAGAGTGTGGCCTGCTCTGCGGCCCGCCGGTATTTCAGCTGTCCTTCCCTGAGTTTCTCCTCGTCTTCCTGCATTCCCTTGCCCTGTCCTTCCTGAACATCTCCAGCATCTCCATCCGGATCTTCCACTGACGGCTGTCCCGCCCCGCATGCCCCCGAAGCCGTTTTCGCTTTTGTCTGCCGGCTTACAGCGTCAGATCCATCACAGCCTTGATGGTGTGCATCCGGTTTG
>USJM01000132.1 GCA_900555005.1 uncultured Lachnospiraceae bacterium
GACCGGATGCTCGCCGCTGGCCCGGAGCCAACGGCCCCAGGGGGTCCGGTATACCAGCGTCAGGGTGACCTTCCCGTTCTCAGCCGAGTAAGCCGGTACACTGATCGCATGGTCTCCATGTTCCGCATTGTAGGACTTGACCGACCGTGCAACCAGATCCTGCAGCTCATCTGCATTGTAATAATTCTGATCCAGCGTGTCGAAAATGGACTCCGTCACACTCCCGCCTGCCGATATCTGAAGAGAAGTCTGTGTCGGCTTCCAGTTCTTCCAGTCATCCCGCCCCACGACCTGATCCAGCACGCTGCATCCAGTCACAGCCAATGTCACACCCAGCACAAGAGCGCCTGCCATCAGGCTTTTTGCTTTCATTCACAGACTCCTTCCCCGAATAGTCTTCTGCATTATACAGTGCGGCGGTTAAATTTTCAATAAAGCATCAGGATTTCAGGCTTGACTTGTCATATCCCAGATTCTTCAGAATCAGCGGATTGTCCCTCCAGTCCTTTCTCACTTTCACAAACAGCTTCAGATTGACCTGCGCCCCGACCATGTCCTCGATTGCAATCCTGGCTCCTGTGCCGATCCGCTTCAGCATTGAGCCGCCTTTCCCGATAATCATCCCCTTGTGAGATTCCTTCTCGGTGATCACGGCCGCCTCGATATCCCAGATCGTGTCCGGATTCTCATAAACCTTCTCCGGATCCTTCGGCGCGTTTCTGCGTGTACGCTCCTTCATGGACAGAATCTGGACAGCGATGCCATGCGGAACCTCATCGCTCAGACACCTCAGTGCCTTCTCCCTGATCATCTCCGCGGCAATCTGCCGCATCGTCTGGTCTGTGACTTCATCCTCGTCAAAGTATTTCGGACCTTCCGGAAGATGCCGGAAGATCTCATCCAGCAGGGAATCCAGATTCATGCTCTTCATCGCGGAGACCGGAATAATCTCCTCGAACGGATAGAGCTTCCTGTACTTCTCCATAAAGACGGCAAGATCCTTCTTCTCAACCGTGTCAATCTTGTTCATGACCAGAATCACCGGTCTGTGGACTGCCTTCAGCTTCCCGGCGATGTACCGCTCACCCTCTCCGGAAAAATCACTCGCTTCCACCAGCCAGAGGATAACATCAGCCTCCGTCAGCGTCTGAAGTGCCACGTCATCCATAAACTCGCCGAGCCGGTTCTTTGCGCGGTGAATGCCCGGCGTATCAAGAAAGACAATCTGACCAGTTTCGGACGTATAGATCGTCCGGATCTGATTGCGGGTTGTCTGCGGCTTTCCGGATGTGATCGCAATCTTTTGTCCGACCAGATGGTTCATCAGCGTGGATTTTCCGACATTCGGTCTTCCGACAATTGCCACAAATCCTGACCGGAACTTTTTCTCTGCCATGAGGCCCTCCATCTTAATGAATGTTTGTCACAGAATCCAGAATTTCGAGGGAACGGAACGTCCTGTCGATCAGCTTTCCCCTGATGTTATCCTGCTTTTTTTCAATCTCTCCCAGGACCTCATCAGAGACCCTGAATGCAAAGAGCCTCTGAAGAGGCGCGGAGATCATGTACCAGAACGCATACCGGGCGCCCTTTGAAAGACTCTCATCCTTCACCACGTCCTGTGGGAACTCTCCTCCCTGCACCATCAGGCGGACTTCATAGGCGTAGCGCACCGCCCGGTTGTCAAGCGCCGGGTTCTCCAGGGCAAGGAGCGCCGCATCAGCAGGTTCAGCATCTGTGTTCCGTCCATGTTTTCCTGCGCATAATACGCAGCGAACTCCATGAAGTAGAATCCGTAGTAAGCCCCTTCAAAGTCCGTCTTCAGTTCATCAAAGTAGTTCGTGATGTCTGCTCCGACACAGGTGTACGCACTCCTGCCCTCATACAGATGAAAGGTTCCGAAGGAAAACGGGACTGTCGCCGCAAGCAGACTGCTGTTTGGTTTTCGTGCAGATCGCGCAAAGGCCGTGATTTTTCCACGCTCTTTTGTCAGCAGAACGATCCGCCTGTCATATTCCCCGGATGGCGCCGCGAGGAGCACCATCCCCTGAAGATCTATTCCGCTCATGTTCCTCCGCTATTCTGCGCCAGCCTGCTGTCTCGGCAAAATACCCAACGCCGCAGATCAGCCTCTGTCAGGGCCGCCCGGCGGCATTTCACGAAAGCGTCTCCGTACTTTTGAAAAGCGCCTTGCTTTCGTCAATCTTGCTCTCAGACCCGATCACACACAGCGCTCCTCCTGAGAGAGCCTCCCTCATCAGCGGTGCCAGCGCCCGGATATCCGATGGCTGTGCGGCCAGAACCTCATTTCTCTCCTGCTGCACCTGTTCATACGTCAGCCCGGAAATGAACGCGTTCATGGAACGGGTCCCGGCAATCCGCGGGGTCAGCGGTGTGTCAAAATCCGATATGGTTCCGATCACAAACTTTGTCATATCGCGCTCTGACGCATGGAATGTCTCCAGGTATTCCGGAATCCCCTCATAGATGCGAAGCGTATTGCGCAGGTGCGGATCCCTGTAGGAATAGAAGACCGCTGTCCCGCTCCTGGTGAAGGAACCGCCGCAGCCATAAGCGCCGCCAACGACTCTCAGATTCTGCCACAGGTAGTCGTAGTTCATGATCACTTTCAGAACACTGAGCGCTCCGGTTGCCTTGTCAGCGGAGAAGCGTCCGCCCTCGGCCACATACTGAATTTTTCCGGGCGTCCGGAAACCTTCATTCTTTTTCTCCGTCTCAAATCCTGTCAGACAGCTGAACGGCATGCTCTGGCCTGCCGGCTTCCCGGTGCATTCTCCATCCCCAAGCTGCCCGGACAGTTTCCGCAATCCCGCCAGAATCTGACTTGTGTAGACGTCTCTTCCGGTATAGCTCGTCAGCATCCTGTCCTTTTTCAGAATGCTCCCCAGCAGCCGCTCAAGTGTCTGACAAAGCCCAGGATAGCGTTCGTCAAAATGCTCTTCCAGATCACAGACAACATGATAGAGGCTGATGCCGCCTATCCCGTCATTGAAAACACCTGCAGGCGAGAAATAGGAGAGGCATCTCTGCGCTGCCGTCGCATGCCCCGACGAAGTCAGCTGGACAGACAGACGGGACCGCAGTTTCTGAATGATTTCGCGCATCCGTTTCCGATCGCTGAACTTCGATGTCAGAAGAATCTCGCCGGTTATTTCGAGTGCAAAATCGATCTCATCCGGAAGAGTGGCAATCTGTATGCCAAATGCACCCTTGATCAGATCGGCATCAACCGGATCGGTGAACAGCGAAATACCCGGCGTGACACCGCCCGTTCTCCGTCCGATTTCTGTTGCCAGCTCCTTGTAGGAATAGTGCTCTGTATCAACCTCACCCAGCACATTTCGAAGGATTCCAAGATATGGAAGATCCTCCTGCCGGATCCCGGCCAGATCAAACAGAACCGTGACATACACAATCCCATTCGTCTGATAGTCATGGCGGATGAGCCGGATGCCATCTCTGCTCTCATCGATGTTGGAGAAGGGTCTGGCGCTTCTGCCCAGATCCGACCTTTTCAGGATCGGAATTTTCTCCAGCTCCTCCTGAGTCGAAGGCGTCTCCTGGAACGTTCTAAGCGCCTTCGTTCCCCGGATCAGGTCTTCTATCTGATCTCCGGACAATGAAGCCTTCAGTTCCGCGAGTTTTTTCTCAGTCGCTTCCTCCACCTTCTGCGTCAGGCCGCGCTCAGGCTTCATCGAGACATAGCTGGTATGTGGATTATCCATGAGATACTTCCGGATCAGCTCTTCAAAATAACCGGTCCCGATCCGCTCGCGCAGCGCTTTGAAGACCGCCTGCTGTCTGAGATACTCAAACGGCTTCTCCTCATCGTACAGCCAGCTGTCAAAGACATTGATCGAGTAGATGAGGCCCTTCGGGAATCCGCCATAGTCCGCCTCGCGATACCGGAACTCCATGGAATTGATGGAAGCCTCGATCTCCTTCGGGCTCAGACCTTTCTTCGAAATCGTCTCCAGCGTGCTGGCAATCATCTCCTCAAAGCGTACACTGTCGGACTCATCGGCATTCTTCGCCGTGATGGAGAAGACAGGCTGCCGGATCGAGGAGTCGAAGGAGCCGTAGACATCCGTTCCGATCCCTGCATCCAGGAGCGCCATTTTCAGCGGTGCGCCCGGAGCCTCCAGCAGAACATCCTCCAGGACATCCATCGCGACGCAAAGCATCGAGTCGGTGCTCTGGCCGATCACCGTATTGCGCGTCAGATAAGTGCGCTTCTCCAGTGGCTCCTCCGCCCCGACCGGATATGCTTCTGTCAGATGGATGGGGGCCGTGAACGGCTTCTGAAGCATCACCTCCGACGATACCTCTGTCCGTTCAAAGCGGGACAGATAGGCCTCGTCCAGGTAGTTCAGCCTTTCCTCAAAATCCATATCGCCGTACAGGTAGATGTACGAGTTGGACGGATGATAATACGTCCTGTGGAAATTCAGGAACTGCTCGTATGTGAGCTCCGGAATATGTTCCGGCATGCCGCCCGAATCCACTCCGTAGGTCGTATCCGGGAAAAGGGAGTTCATGACAAGCCGGTCGCAGACATCATCCGGCGACGAATAGGCGCCCTTCATCTCATTGTAGACAACCCCGTTGTAGACGATTGGATCCTCCGGTTTTAATCTGGAAGCTCCAGCCCTCCTGCCGGAAGATGTTCTCATTTTTGTAAATATTCGGATAGAATACCGCGTCCAGGTAGACATCCATCAGATTTTTGAAGTCGGTGTCATTCGTGCTGGCCACCGGGAACATCGTCTTGTCCGGATAGGTCATCGCATTCAGAAATGTGTTCATGGATCCCTTCACAAGCTCGACAAACGGGTCCTTGGACGGATATTTCCGGCTTCCGCACAGAACCGTATGCTCAATGATGTGTGCCTCACCGCAGGAATCCTTCGGCGTTGTACGGAACACGATATTAAATACCTTGTTGTCATCGCTGTTCGCAATGATCATCACCCGTGCACCGCTTTTTACATGCTCAAGGATATACCCCTCCGACCCGATATCGGAGAGCGTCTCCTTTCTGATCAATCGATATGTATCTGGGATCTGGAACCTCATCTGATCTGTTAAGTCCTTTCTGAAATATCATTTGTACTGCTTTTAATGGTTCATCCAGCCGCCATCCGGAGTCTGCTTCCTTCTTTTATCGTCTCCTGCCTCTTGCCCTGGACCTGGCGATCCTGTCTCTCAGCTTCCTGCTTCGTCTGTGCGCTTTTCCAAACAGAATCGCCGCTCCGACCACAAGCACAGCAGCGATCACAATCACGCACTGGAGAAAGAATGCATCCGGAAGGATCAGAATCACCGGATCACTGGCAGGATCAAACATCCAGTAATTGTTTCTGAAAAAGATCTTGTGGAAGGTGAGAAAGACCTTGCTCCAGTTCATATAGGCCAGCCCTCCGAGGAGGACCGGGATGAGGATGGTCAAGGTCCCGGCGGCCCT
>USJM01000133.1 GCA_900555005.1 uncultured Lachnospiraceae bacterium
CGACGCTCTTGCATCGGTCCGCAGCAGCCCAGGTCATGCACCTGCTCCTTGGTCAGGACGCCGACGCCCCGCGTGCGCTCCTGGACAGAGTAGTCCGTCATGAAGGTCTTGTAGACATCCTTCAGCTCTGCTTCCAGCTCGGAAAGGTTATTCAGAATCACCTTCTGCATGTCCGGCGTGATATCCTTCAGCACGCCGCCGACCTTGTTGACGGAGTAGATCAGACGGCCGCCGGTCGTCATTTCCACAAGATCGAGGTTCTTCTCACGAAGTCTCCAGCACTGATAAAACAGGTTCTCGAAGCCAAATGCATCTGCCATCAGGCCCGCCCAGAGCAGATGAGAATGGATCCGGCTCATCTCGCTCCAGATCGTGCGCAGGTACTTGGCACGGATCGGAACCTCGACGTTCATGCACTTCTCGACCGCCTCGACATATCCAAGGCCATGTCCGAAGCTGCAGATGCCGCAGGTACGCTCCGCGACATAAACGTATTCGTTGAAATCCCTCTTCGTCACGAGGTCTTCCAGTCCGCGGTGGATAAAGCCGATGGACGGAATGACATCCACAACCTTCTCATCCTCGAGAACAAGATCCAGGTGGATCGGCTCTGGAAGAACCGGATGCTGCGGTCCGAACGGGACGACGCTTCTCTTCTTCTCTCTTTCTTCCATCACTTCTCCTCCTTCTTTCCGGACGCAAGCTTCTCGTCCGCCTCAGCCTGCGCACGGTCCAGGTCGCTGTCAGCGCCGCCAGGCTGATCTCCTGCTCCTGCTTCTTCTGCTCAGCCTTCGCGTCCTCCGGCAGAAACGGAGTCTCTGCCTTGATCCGGTACAGTTTATTGTGGTAATCCGGCTCGATCAGCTCGATCTTGACGCCAAAGAGCTCACGCATCTCATTCTCATAGAAGGACGCGCAGGAATAAAAGTCATGGATGCTCGGGATCCTGTCCGCCAGGCCGCAGACAACGCGAAGGGTCTCATAATCCATCGTCTCGTCATCTGCAAATGAATAACTCAGCTCATACTTTCCGTCTTTATAGGAAGCACAAGCCTGGGACAGTCTCATCCCGCGGCTCTTCATCGCCATGACCTCGCGGAGCAGGCCGTCCTTCTCGATGACGCGGATGGTTTCCTTCGGGGTGAATTTCGCGCTCATTTCTTCTCCGCCTCCTTGTCTCTGCTTCCTTCCGATGTCTTGGTGATCGCGTCAAAGAAGTCCGCCGGATTGCCCGCTCTTGCAGCTGCGTCCGGGTCGCTGAGATCGCGCTCCGACTCACCGTGTTCCTTCACATACTTGTCGTGCGCATCCGATCTCTCCTGGAAGATCTGGACAGCCTTGACAACGCCGTCGATGATGGACTCCGGACGAGCCGCGCACCCCGGGACGTAGACGTCAACCGGAATGACTGTGTCGACACCCCCGTTGATGTTATAGCAGTCCTTGAACACACCACCGGTGCAGGCGCAGATTCCGACCGCGACAACCACCTTCGTCTTGCCATCTGATCATACAGCTGTTTCACAACCTCTGCCGACTGGGAGTTGACCCCTCCTGTCACCAGCAGGATGTCTGCCTGCATCGGATCCGCCGTGTTGACGACGCCGAAACGCTCAACGTCATAGACCGGCGTCATGCACGCCAGAACCTCAATATCACACCCGTTGCAGCTCGATGCGTCATAG
Source organism: uncultured Lachnospiraceae bacterium (assembly GCA_900555005.1). The sequence goes on from USJM01000133.1 coordinate 1,686, forward strand.
TGGAGCAGCCACGGAGATCTTTTTACTTTACCCATTATCTGTACCTCCTGTCAGCGAACGAGAATCAGGATCAGCAGGTTCACGCCTGCCGCTGCAATCGTGACCGCCCATGACAGCTCCAGCATCTTCCCGGACTTCATTCTGGCACTCGTATTGTCGATCAGGATCTCAAGGAAATATGCAGCGAGGACCACCAGGATTGCCGCCGGAATGCTCCACGGGTTTTTATTAATGATGAACAGCGCAATCACACTGAGCATCAGGATATTCTCATACCACTCCGTGATCTGGAACAGCGCCAGATTCGAAGCGCCGAGCTCTGTCGTGACACCCTTGACCAGCTCCTGATGCGGATGGTGGGAGGTGCTCTCATCAAACGGCGACTTGCGCATCTTGATGGTCAGAATGAACAGAAATGCTGCGAAGAACCCCGGCAGCGCAACGATGGCAGAGCGGTCTGCCTGCACGATCTTCGCGGTTTCAAACGTATCCTCCAGCAGATAGAAGCCTACACCGGTCAGAAGAACAGCCGGCTCACAGCACATCTCCTGGAAGAGCTCACGCTGGCCGCCGATGTAGCTGTACGGCGAGTCCGTGACGACAGCCGCAAAATACAGGAAGATGCCCGCCGTCGAGAGCACGAAGAAGCACATCAGCATGTCCGCGCCGGAGTAGAACATGCAGCCGGTGAAGATCATCAGCACCAGGTAGGTGATCATCAGGAAGGTCTGCGAGTTTGTGACAACGATCCGCTGCTTTGCGAAAAGCTTCTGGACATCGGAGAACGGCTGAAGGAACGGCGGTCCGACCCTCCGCTGCATGCGGGCAGAGATCCTGCGGTCAAGGCCGTCAAGAAGACCGCCGAGCAGTGGCGCCAGCACAAGGTAAAGGATGATCATTGCGATTCTCATGCCACACCTCCCAGAACGATACAGAACATGACGACAATCACGGCTGTGACAGCAAGCTGGCACGGAACCATCAGTGCGTGGCGGCCGATCTTCTCCGTGAAATAGTCATTTGCCATGTGAAGCTTCTTCGGCTCGCCGAAGGAATCCGTGAAGGTATTGTCGTTGCCAAGGTTGATGCCATTCATATAGGAAAGCTTCATGTTTGTGTGAAGCCGCTTGCTCGATGCATAGGCCGCAAATGGCACCAGGAACACAACCAGGATCAGCACAACCAGCATATTCAGGATGTTGCTGGAAAGCACATCCTTGTAGACACCGAAGGTTTCATTCAGCAGCGGATGCACGTATGTCGCGGATACCAGCGGGAACAGTGCGCAAGCGCGACCATCGCGACCGCATGGACCGTGAGCGAGAACATCTCATTGTTCTTGGTGATATCCTTCACCTGGTCATTGTGCATCGTACGGGACAGGATCTTCCCCAGCCACTTGGACCAGTAGAAGGAAGTCGTCGCGGAGCCGAAGACGATGAAGAGAATCACCATCACGTTCTTCGAATCAACAGAGGCCCTCAGCGCGGACCACTTGGAGATCAGCATGCCGAACGGAGCCAGATACATACCCGCAATGCCGATGAACATGAAGACCGCCAGCTTCGGAAGACGGTACAGAAGGCCGTGCATATCCTCCAGGTTGCGGCTGTGCAGGCAGTTCTCGGTTGCCCCGACATCCTGGAACATCAGGGACTTCGAGATGGCGTGGAACATCATCAGGAACACCCCCGCCCAGATGGTCTCCGGCCTGCCGATTCCGGCGCAGGCAACCATCAGCCCGAGGTTCGAGATCGTGGAGTACGCCAGGACCTTCTTTGCGTCGACCTGTCCGATCGCGATGATCGAGGTCATGAAGAAGGTAAAGCCGCCGATTCCGGCGATGAAGTAGCCCGTCGCCGTCCCGGCCATCGCCGGAGCCAGACGGAACAGAATATAGATGCCCGCCTTGACCATCGTTGCAGAGTGCAGCAGGGCGCTGGACGGAGTCGGAGCCACCATGGCACCGATCAGCCAGGTCGAGAACGGCAGCTGCGCCGCCTTTGTCAGCGCTGCAAATGCCATCAGCATGACCGCAACCGCTCCCGCGCGGCCGCCCTGCTGGGAGGCAGTGACCAGATCCTGCAGTGTTGACAGGCCCGTCGCTGTCTCAAAATAAACGATTCCAAACGCAAGTGCTGTTCCTCCGAGAAGGTTCATCCACAGAGCGCGGAAGGAATTGGTGACAGCCTCGTCCGTCTTTGTATATCCGATCAGCATGAAGGAGCAGACACTCGTGGTCTCCCAGAAGAAATCAATCCAGACCAGATCCGAGGAAAGCACGAAGCCGAACATCGCCCCGATGAAGACATAGACGACCATGAAGAAGAAGTGTCTTCTCTCCGGCACCTCGGTATGGTGCTGATGGTATCCGTCCATGTATCCCATCGCGTAGATCGTAATCAGTCCGCCGACGAAGGCCACGATGAGACACATCAGAAGGGACAGGTGGTCGAGCCTGATGTGGGCACCGCCCAGCTCTCCGAGATGCGCTTCCATGTTGACAATCATGACCGTCGGAACGATGGAAAGAACCGAGATCCAGTACTTTTTCGCCAGAATGCACTTGATGGTCACATAGATCATCAGTACAATCTCACCGGCAGTAATGAAATGAGACGCGACAGGAACGTCGACGTACAGGTCAACCGGACTTCCGCCGTTGCGGAAATAAGTGACGCCACGATCGCCCGCCGCCGCCATAATGGCCGGTGTCGCGATGTACGCAATGCCCTTGCGAATCTTCTGCACATGAATACAGTACAGAAGGGCCCCGATGCACATCGGGAAGATGATGAGAAATGGAATACTCCACCACATAATAAAAGGCCTCCATGCGTGGTTGACAGTTACCCGTTCGCCCGACTCTGACGGAGAGGCAGTCGGCTGCCGCCCTCTTTCAGCCGGAACGCATACATAATGAGTATAGCATGATTGGTGAAGAATTTGTGTCTTTGTGAATTTTTCGTCATTTTGCTCTGAAAAAAATACGCTGATCGAACGTGTGACGCCGGGATAGAAGTCTGTCCCCGGGTATGCTATGATGGGTCGGACAGAATGGCAGCACGCGGAGACACAGACAATCACCTATGCAATTATTCAAACTTCTGCTTTCCCATATCAATCCGGTTCTGCATCCGGCATCCCAGTCAGCCCGGCCGGCAGCTCACACTCATTTCCTGAGAAGACTGCCTGTATGGGTGCTCGCTTAGCCCTGGCACTGTGCCCGGAGGCCCCCGGCCTCGCCGTCAGAGCCTTTGCCTACGATGCAGGCAAAATCAGCCGTCACGGCCTGATCAGAGGCGATCTCTCCACCTGGACGCAGCGGGGCGACAGCTTTCCTCAGAACAAACTTCTCTCCGTGAACGGCGATTCTCCGATATCCTCAATGGGCTGCAGCTACTATGCCACTTTTTTTATGCTTTGCCGGATGGGCATCAAGGACCCTCTGACCGACACCGCCTGGGCATTTGCGATGGAATGCAGGCGGAAAAAGCTCGCCCGCGAGGGAACCGGCTATTTTGACCCCCGGTCGATCTCGAAGCTGACAGGCGGCAGGGTCCGGTTCGTCGAGGAAGGGAATGATCCGGACAATTACTATGAGGGACAGCGCGCCGTCCTGCAGTGCACAAATCAGGACGAAGTCACCCGTCTGATGCGGCAGATGGTGGAAAAGAAGGGCTGGTTTCTGATCGCCTGTGTTGTCGGGGATGTCACAAACTACCAGAATGAAGAATATTACTCGGAAGGCCACTACATCTTCATCGACTCCTTCCTGAAAGACGGAGACTTTCTGATCG